>CARDPF010000020.1 GCA_948960675.1 uncultured Eisenbergiella sp. | reverse complement strand
TATCCGGGAAGAGGAACTGGAGTTATACGGCCGTTATAAGGCAAAGATTTCCGACGAATACATGGAGTCCATACAAAAAAACCCGGACGGTAAGCTGATTTTGGTGACGGCAATCAATCCCACGCCTGCGGGGGAGGGCAAGACCACTACCAGCGTAGGCTTAGGACAGGCCTTTGGGCAGCTGGGGAAAAAAGCCATCATTGCGCTGCGGGAGCCCTCCCTTGGCCCCTGCTTTGGCATCAAGGGCGGCGCGTCGGGCGGCGGTATGGCCCAGGTGGTACCGATGGAAGATTTAAACCTGCATTTTACCGGTGACTTTCATGCCATCACCTCCGCCAATAATCTGTTGGCGGCACTTTTGGACAACCATATCCAGCAGGGAAACGAACTGCAGATTGATACCAGACAGGTAGTATGGAAGCGCTGTCTGGATATGAATGACAGGGTTTTGCGCAATATTGTGGTGGGACTGGGCAACAAAGCGGACGGTACGGTCCGGGAAGACCATTTTGTCATTACGGTTGCCTCCGAGATCATGGCGGTGCTGTGCCTTGCAGACGATATGGAGGACTTAAAGCGCAGACTGGGAAATATGGTGGTGGCCTACAATTACCAGGGGCAGCCGGTGACGGCAGGACAGCTTAAGGCGGTGGGGGCCATGGCTGCGCTTTTGAAGGACGCGATGAAGCCCAACCTGATCCAGACACTGGAACACACCCCGGCCATTGTCCACGGCGGGCCTTTTGCCAATATTGCCCATGGCTGCAATTCCGTGCGGGCCACCAAGGCAGCTTTGAAGATGGCGGACTACGTGATTACGGAGGCAGGGTTTGGGGCGGATCTTGGAGCGGAGAAGTTTTTTGACATTAAATGCCGTATGGCGGGCCTTGCGCCGGATGCAGTGGTATTGGTGGCGACCGTGCGCGCCCTCAAATACAACGGCGGCGTACCAAAGGCCATGCTTTCCGAGGAGAATTTGCCTGCCCTGGAAAAAGGAATTGCAAATTTGGAAAAGCATATCGAAAATCTGCAGCAGTACGGCGTGCCCGTGGTGGTAACGTTGAACGCTTTCGTGACGGATACCGATAAAGAGACGGAATTTGTCCGCCGCTTCTGTGAGGAGCGGGGCTGTGCATTTGCACTCTCGAGAGTGTGGGAGCAGGGCGGACAGGGAGGCGTTTTACTGGCCCAAAAAGTGCTGGCGTGTCTGGAAGAGAAGGAAAGCCACTTCCGTGTGCTCTATGACGATGCATTGCCGATTCCGGAAAAGATTGAGTGCATTGCCAAAAAAATTTATGGGGCGGACGGTGTCACCTTTGCCCCGGCGGCCGTCAAACAGATGCAGAAGCTTGCGGATATGGGATTTGGCGGTTTGCCGGTCTGTATGGCCAAGACCCAGTATTCCCTTTCCGATAACCCGGAGCTTTTGGGAAGGCCGTCCGGCTTTTTTGTCAATGTCCGGGAGGTTTATGTTTCCGCAGGCGCGGGTTTTGTCGTGGCGTTGACAGGCTCCATCATGACAATGCCGGGGCTTTCCAAAAATCCGGCGGCCTACGGTATTGATGTGGATCGTTCCGGAAAGATTACGGGACTTTTTTGAACGGGGGAAGCAGGCATGGCAAAAATAATTGACGGAAAAGCGATTGCGGCCCAGATAAAAGAAGAAGTAAAAAACGGTGTGGAGAAACTGGCTGCACAGGGCCATACGGTAACGCTGGCAGTCATACAGGTGGGAGAGGATCCCGCGTCCTGCGTATATGTGCGCAACAAGAAAAAAACATGTGCGCAGTTGGGGATCCAAAGCATTTCCCATGAATTGGCAGAGGATATATCAGAGGAAGGGCTTTTGGCCCTCATTGGGGAATTGAACCAAAAGCCTGAGGTGGACGGGATTTTGGTGCAGCTGCCCCTGCCTGCACATATTTCTGAGAAAAGGGTGATCGCTGCCATTGATCCCAAGAAGGATGTGGACGGCTTTCATCCCTACAACTGCGGCGCGCTGATGACCGGGGAAAAAGGTTTTTTGCCCGGCACGCCTGCCGGAATCATTCAGCTTCTGAAACGGAGCGGCATTGGGATTGACGGAAAGGAATGCGTGGTGGTGGGCAGGAGCAATATTGTGGGAAAACCCATGGCGCAGCTTTTGCTCATGGAAAATGCAACGGTCACGGTGGCCCACTCCCACACGCGCAATCTGGCGCAGGTGACAAGGCGTGCGGATATTTTGATAGTGGCGGTGGGAAAGCCAAAAATGATTACCGGGGAATATGTAAAACCCGGCGCAGTGGTGATTGATGTGGGCATTCACCGCATGGAAAACCAGAAGCTTTGCGGGGACGTGGATTTTGACGATGTGTCAGAAACGGCCGGGGCAATCACGCCGGTTCCCGGCGGCGTGGGGCCCATGACAATCGCGATGCTGATGGCAAATTGTCTGGAAAGCAGGCGTATGCGGTTATGAAGTGTCCGAAATGCAGGGCGACAATAGAGGATGGCAAGCTGTACTGTGAGCGTTGCGGACAGGAGATACAGATTGTTCCGGAATTTGAGCCAGAAATCGAAAACAGTATACACGCGACCCTGTCGAAGGTTGCGGATGAAATTACGGTGCCCCGCGTGAAACAGGAGGGGGAAAAGTCTGTGCAGGATACGGCGGCCAGCTTGCCGGATAAAGACAAAAGGCCGGGCCGGGTTTTTTGGATATTGGCCTTGGTTGTGCTGTGCCTGGCGGCTGTATTTCTCTATGCAGGGATACAGTATTACAGTCCGGAGACACAGTATGAAAAGGCGCAGGCGGCGTTTGGAAGGGGGCAATACGAAAAGGCGCTTGCCAAATATGAGCGTGCTGCGGCCCTGTCCCCCACCAATGTGTCCTATTTGAATGGATTGTCCCGGTGTTATCAGCAGTTGGGGCAGGAGAAAGAAGCGGAGCGGGTATGTCTGGAAACCGTTTTGCTGGAAGGTTCCAACGAGGAGGCTTACGAGCGGCTGATTGCGGTTTATGAGGGCCGGGGGGATTATGAACGCATTAACGAATTGATGCAAAGCTGTAAAGACCAGGCCATCCGCAGCCGTTACAGCAGTTATATGGCCAATCCGCCTGACGCCGCCGAAAAGGGAGGCACCTACCATGAGGTCATGAGTATCAGCTTGCTGGGCAATACGTCCGGAACCATTTACTATACGCTGGACGGCAGCGATCCGGACGAGGACAGTGCAATCTATACCAACCCGATTGTGCTGGAGGCCGGTAACCATATTCTCAAGGCGTTTTTTGTAAATTCTTACGGCGTGAAAAGCCAGATGACACAGGAACGCTATTCCATAGATGTGGAACTGCCCCGGGCACCCCAAATTGTTCCCCAGTCCGGTACATATGCAAGGCCCCATTGTCTGGAAATAGAAGCTCCCAAGGGGTGTGAGGTATATTATACCGTAGACGGATCGGAGCCGGACTCTAACAGTATCCTTTATGAAGGGGAACTGTGGATGCCGGTGGGACGCTCCCGCCTCCGGTTCGTGACGATTTCGGCAGGGGGTGTGCGCAGTGAGACGGTGGAGAGAGATTACACACTGGATTTGCATGCGCTTTTGAGCATGGAGGCGGCATCAAACCAACTGATGCTCACCTTGAAAAACGCGGGAGTGCTGCAAAATCTGCTGGGGGATGTGCCGGGTAAGGAGGGGCGCAACCTGTATACCTACCGTTATACCCTGACCATAAACGGGCACAACTATTATTTTTACCGGGAGTATTATGAGCAGTCCGAGGGCATAAGCAACGCTACGGGAAAAGATTATGTCGTCAATTATATGTCCGGCGAATGCTATCAGGCGATACGGCAGGAGGATCGTTCCTTTAAGCTGTACCGGATTGAGGGGGAAGCCGGCGAGGAAGCGTTTGAATCGTAGGAATTGAAAAAAGAAAGTCCCCACGGGACGGAAAGGTGAGACGGATATGTATCCTATTTTGGAAGCAAAAGAACTGACTACGAACATTTACTGGATGGAAGTGGAGGCAAAGCGTGTGGCCAAATCCTGTCTGCCGGGTCAGTTTTTGATCGTGCGCACGGACAAGGACAGCGAACGCATTCCGCTGACCATCTGTGATTATGACAGGGAAAAAGGAACGGTGGTAATCGTGTTTCAGGTAGTGGGGGCAGGTACCCACAAGATGGCCAAGCTTAAGGCGGGGGATTGCTTTTGTGATGTGGCAGGCCCGCTGGGATGCCCGTCCGAACTGACCAAGGAGACGCCGGAAGCGCTGCGTGGCAAACGGATTCTTTTTGTGGCGGGAGGCGTGGGTACGGCCCCGGTATATCCCCAGGTCAAATGGCTGCATGAGCAGGGCGTTGGGGCGGACGTGATTGTAGGGGCCAAAACGAAGGATTTGCTGATTCTGGAAAAGGAGATGGAGGCCGTGGCGCAAAACCTTTATGTGACCACGGACGATGGCTCTTACGGAAGAAGCGGCATGGTGACAAAGACCATACAGGATCTGGTGGAAAAAGAGGGAAAACAGTATGATGTCTGTATCGCCATCGGTCCGATGATCATGATGAAGTTTGTGTGCAAGATGACGGAAGGGCTCAAAATCCCCACGGTTGTCAGCTTAAATCCGATCATGGTGGACGGCACCGGCATGTGCGGCGCCTGCCGGGTCAGTGTGGGCGGGCAGGTGAAATTTGCCTGTGTGGACGGACCGGAATTTGACGGGCATCTGGTGAATTTTGACGAGGCCATGCAGAGGCAGCAGCTTTATAAGACGGCGGAGGGCAGGGCGTTTCTGGCGGTAAAAGAGGGCGATACCCATCACGGAAACTGTGGCAATTGCGATGCCTGACAAGGGTAGGAAAGGAGATATCGGTACAAATGGGAGACGTTTTGAAGAAGGTAGCGGTACGGGAGCAGGATGCAAAGGTACGCGCCGCCAATTTTGGGGAAGTATGCTTAGGGTACAATAAAGAAGAGGCGATGGAGGAGGCACAGAGGTGTATCGGTTGCAAAAATGCACAGTGCATAAAGGGTTGTCCCGTAGCGATTGACATTCCCGGCTTTATCGGTGAGGTGAAGCAGGGGAATATCGAACAGGCTTATCAGGTCATCAGCAAGGCCAGCGCGCTTCCGGCGGTTTGCGGCCGTGTGTGCCCGCAGGAAAGCCAGTGCGAGGGAAAATGCATCCGTGGCATTAAGGGGGAACCGGTTTCCATCGGGAAGCTGGAACGTTTTGTGGCCGATTGGGCTCGGGAGAAGGGAATCCGTCCGGAAGGGGCCAGGGAGAAAAACGGCAAAAAGGTGGCGGTGATCGGTTCCGGCCCTGCAGGACTGACCTGCGCCGGGGATCTGGCGAAGCTGGGGTATGAGGTGACGATTTTTGAGGCTCTCCATGAGCCCGGCGGCGTGCTGGTTTACGGGATTCCGGAGTTCCGCCTGCCCAAGGAGGACGTGGTGCAAAAAGAGATTGCAAACGTAATGTCCCTGGGTGTCAAAATCAAGACAAACGTGATCGTGGGCAAATCCGTGACCATCGACGAACTGCTTGGCGAGGAGGGCTTTGACGCGGTGTTTGTGGGTTCCGGCGCGGGGCTGCCCAAATTTATGGGGATTCCCGGTGAGAATGCCAATGGTGTGTTTTCCGCAAACGAGTACCTGACCAGAAGCAACCTGATGAAGGCGTTTTCCAAGGACTGTGAAACACCCATCATGCAGAGCAAAAAGGTGGCTGTGGTAGGCGGCGGCAATGTGGCCATGGATGCGGCGAGGACGGCGCTGCGTCTGGGCGCGGAAGTCCACATCGTGTATAGGAGAAGCGAGGAAGAACTGCCCGCCCGTGTGGAGGAAGTCCACCATGCGAAGGAGGAGGGGATTCTATTTGACCTTTTGACCAATCCGGTGGAGATTTTGGAGGATGAAAAGGGCTGGGTCAGGGGCATGACCTGTATCCGCATGGAACTGGGCGAGCCGGATGCCTCCGGAAGGAGAAGGCCGGTGGCGGTAGAGGGATCCGAATTTACGCTGGAGTTGGATACTGTGATCATGGCTTTGGGCACTTCCCCCAATCCGCTGATTTCTTCCACAACAAAGGGCTTGGAGACCAATAAGTGGAAATGCATTGTGGCGGACGAGGAAAACGGACAGACCAGCAAGGAGGGTGTGTTTGCGGGCGGGGACGCCGTGACGGGCGCCGCAACCGTGATTCTTGCCATGGGGGCAGGCAGGGCCGGGGCGAAGGGAATCGACGAATACCTGTCCCAAAAGTAAGAGGAGGAAGCAGCGATGCCGTGGTGTCCAAATTGCAAAAATGAATATGTGGAGGGAATCGAAGTCTGTGCCGACTGCGGCGCAGCGCTGGTGGATGCGTTGGAGGAAGAAAAAACTGCCAATGGCGCAACGGCAGCGCAGGACACAGAAGCCTTCGGGGAGGTTTTTGCGCAGCAGTGGGAGGAAGAGTTTGAGGGAATGCCTGCCGATATGGCCAATGCGGTCCATATGGCGAGGAAGGTACAGGCTGCCGCAAAGCAGGGCATATACGAGGATTCGGCCAAAAAGGCGGAGGAATTTAAGGCAGGCGCCTACACCCTGCTGCTTGTGGGGGCGGGAGGCATCGTGCTGCTTCTTCTTTTGCTTTCCGGCCTGCTTCCGGTCCGGCTAAGCTGGTCAAGCCAATGGATGACCTGTCTGGTGATGGGGGCGTTATTTGCGATTTTTATTGTGATGGGCGTGCTTTCCAACCAGTCTTATAAAAAGGTTGCCAAAAAGGCGGAGGAAGAAGAACGCCTGGGGGAGGAGTTGCGCGGTTATTGCAGGGAGCATCTGGCCGCCGCCGATATCGACAGGCTGGCGCTGGTGTTGGAGGCGGATACCGGGGAAGTGCGGTATTTTAAGCGGACAGAGCAGATCAAGCAGCTTTTGTCGGAAAGCCATCCGGGTTTGGAGGCCGATTATCTGGATTACTTCGTGGATGAGATGTATCCGGAAATATTTGAATGAGCGCCCGCCAAAGCGGGCGGATGGGAACAGGAATGAAAGTCACCGTTTTGGCAGTGGGAAAAGTGAAGGAAAAGTTTTACAGGGACGCCCTGGCAGAGTATCAAAAAAGGCTGGGGCGTTATTGTCAGTTGTCCGTTGTGGAAGTGGAGGATGAGAGAACGCAGGAGGACGCAAGGGGAGGGGAAGATGCGCTTGTCCTGGAAAAAGAGGCAAAGCGCATCCTGCAGCGCCTGCCAAAAGACGCCTACTGCATCGTGCTGGCCATTGACGGCAAAAAGATGAGTTCCGTCGCTTTTTCACAGCATATGGAAAAGCTTTTGGTGACGGGGAAAAGCCATATCGTTTTTGTGATCGGGGGGTCGCTTGGGCTGCACCGGTCAGTGTTGGACGTGGCGGACGAAAAACTGAGCTTTTCGGATATGACGTTTCCCCACCAGCTGATGCGGGTCATTTTGCTGGAGCAGCTTTACCGGGGATTTCGGATTGCCAGCCATGAACCTTATCATAAATAGGAAGCTTTCCTCATATGATGGGGTATGAACAAAAAAAGGCGTACCGGCGCACCGGCCGGACAGGAAGCGGAAAAAAGTGCGAAAGAGATGATTGTGGATTCCCTAAAGCTTCCCCGGGATATGATGATGGGGGCCTGTATTGTGACCGTTGTGGGAAACAGCCAGGTGTTGGTGGAGAATTACAGGGGAATTCTGGAATATACGCAGGATTGCATTATGCTGCAGGGAAAATCCTGCAGGATTGCAATCTGCGGCTGCAGATTGTGCATTGCCTACTACACAAATGAGGACATGAAGATTGAGGGGACGATCTCCGAAATACGGTATTTGTGACGGCAGCCGGCAGACGAATGCGGCGGCTTTTGGTGGAGGCAGCATGATAGGAATCATCCGATATCTGAGGGGCTATGTAAAAATCAAGGTCTGGGGCTATTCGCCGGAAAGGTTTATGAACCTGTGTTCCAACCGGGGGATTGTCCTGTGGGGACTGGTAGGTTATGGCGGTTACTACACGATGTATCTTGCTCTTTCGGATTTTTTCGCAATCAGGGATATTGTGCGGAAAACAAAGACAAAGGTGGCCGTTCTGGAAAGGCGCGGGCTGCCTTTTTTTGTGCGGGATGCGAAGCGGCGGAAAATGTTTCTGGCCGGAATCGCCTTTTGCCTGGCTTTTTTGGTGATCATGTCCCGTCATATATGGGCGATTGAGTTTGTCGGCAACCGGATGATTACGGACGACGAACTCTATGACTTTCTGGTTTCCCAGGGGGTGGATTACGGGGTCAAAAAAAGTGCGCTGCAATTGGAGGAATTGGAGGCGGCCATTCGGGAAGCCTTTTCCCAGGTGACATGGACATCCGCCAGGCTGGACGGCAGCCGTGTGACGGTGCAGATTAAAGAAAACGACCTTCCCACCGACACAGAACGGGCCGAGAGTCTGGAAAAATTTGCCGACGGGGCGGAACTGGTGGCCACAAAGGCGGGGGTTGTGGAGGAGATTCTGACAAGATCCGGCGTTCCTAAAGTAAAACGGGGGGAAGAGGTGGAGAAGGGGACGCTTCTGGTGGGAGGTCTGGTGCCCGTCAACAACGACGACGGGACGGTCCGGGAGTGGGAGAAAACCGTGGCGGACGCAGATGTGCGGATCCGGTGCAGCGAGCCCGTTTTCCTGACGCAGCCCCTTTCCTATCAATATAAAAATTATACCGGAAGGGAAAAAACCTACCGCTTTTTTTCGCTGGGCAAGAAGCGATACCGTTTCCCCTTCGGAAGCTGTAAATATGTTAAATATGACGAGGTGGTAGAGCAAGAAAGGTTTCGTCTGTTTAACCAAATTGATCTGCCTGTATTTACAGGAACCGTCCGGTGCAGGGAATACCTGCCCGTGGATGCCATGTACGACGAAAACAGTGCGGTGGCCCTCCTTACGGGACGGCTGGAAAAAATAATTGCGGATTTGGAAGAAAAGGGGGTACAAATTATACAAAAAGATGTTAGAATAGTAAGAAAAACCAATGCGTTGGTCATGCAGGGGAGTCTGACGGTCAGCGAGGAGGCGGTGGCCCTGCAGCCTGTCAGCGAGGAGGCACAGGCAGGGCAGGAGGAATGAAGGATGGCATGGAAAGAAAGTAGCTTGGCTATGGAGATGGTACACAGCCGGAATATTTTCGGACAATATGATGCCTTTGTCAAAAAGCTGGAGCGTGCATTTTCGGTAGAGATTGTGGATAGGGACGGGGGCGTGCGGATCCGGGGGGAAGCGCCGGGTGTGGAGCAGGCCATGTCCGTGCTTTTGCAGCTATTGGAATTGTCGAAGAGAGGAAACCAGATTCAGGAACAGAATGTGGATTATGCGATTGCGATGAGTATGGAACACAACAACAGCGCGCTTTTGGAGGTGGAGGAGGATCTGATCTGCCATACGATGAGCGGCAAACCGATCAAACCCAAAACCCTGGGGCAGAAGAACTATGTGGACGAGATCCGCAAAAAGATGATTGTATTTGGCATAGGGCCTGCGGGCACGGGGAAAACCTATCTGGCCATGGCGATGGCCATCACAGCGTTTAAGAATAATGAGGTGGAGCGCATTATCCTGACGCGTCCGGCCATAGAGGCAGGGGAGAAGCTGGGGTTTCTCCCGGGGGATCTGCAAAGTAAGGTGGATCCCTATTTGCGGCCGCTCTATGATGCCCTCTACCAGATCATGGGGGCGGAAAGCTTCCAGAGAAATATGGAAAAGGGGCTGATTGAGGTTGCGCCCCTTGCGTATATGCGGGGACGCACTTTGGACAATGCCTATATTATTTTGGATGAGGCGCAGAATACCACACCCGCGCAAATGAAGATGTTTTTGACCCGGGTGGGTTTTGGATCCAAGGTGGTGGTGACGGGAGACGCTTCCCAGAAAGACCTGCCGGAAGGAACCAGTTCCGGGCTGGATGTGGCGGTGAAGGTGCTTTCCCGCCTTACCGACGAAATTGCTTTTTGCACGCTTACCAGTAAGGATGTGGTCCGGCATCCGCTGGTGCAAAGGATTGTGGAGGCTTACGAATCCTACGAGGAGAAGGAAGCGCGCAGACAGCGTATGCGGCAGAACCGGACAAGCGGTGCAGGGGCACAAAAGAGGGGTTTTAGGCGATGACTTTTTATGTGGAAAACGAGACGGAGGCGGCATTTCCCTTTGACACGGAGGAACTGACGGCCAGGGTGGCCCAGACAGTGCTGGAGGAGGAAGGATGTCCTTATGAAGCGCAGGTAGAAGTCCTGATTACGGATGCGGAAGGAATACGGCTTTATAACAGGGAATACCGAAAGATTGACAGGGAGACGGATGTCTTAAGTTTTCCCAACATCCCTTTTGGGATACCGGCAGATTTTGGGGTGGCAGAAAACCATGTTTCGGATTGCTTTGAGCCGGACAGCGGAGAACTGCTTTTGGGGCAGATTATATTATGTGCGGACCGGATTTATGCGCAGGCGGAAAGTTACGGGCATTCCGTTAAGAGGGAGTTTGCCTTTTTGGTGGCCCATAGTATGCTGCATTTGTGCGGTTACGACCATGGGACGCCGAAAGAGGCAGACGTCATGGAAAAAAAGCAGGAAGAGGTTTTGGGCAAGCTTGGCATCTTTAGGGGATAAGGACAGATGGGAAAGAAAGTAAACAAAAGAGGCAGGAGACAGTTTTGGATACCGCAGTCCTGGGCCGCCTTTATGACGGCGGCGGCACTGCTTTTGACAGGGGCTTTTTGGGTGCGCCTGCCTGGTTTTTACAAGGATACGGGAAGTGCCTGCTATTTTGCGGCGTTTTGCTGGTATGCGCTTTTGTTTGTGCCGATGGGAGCCGGGGTGTTTTACGGAGTGTCTGCCATGGTGTCATCAAGGCTGGCAAGGGGAAGCGTGCGGGGGGCCAAGAGGGCGGTAAAGGCCGGTGTGCTTACGGGAGTTGCCTGGGGGCTTGGCTTTGGGCTGATCGGGTTTGGAAGTGCGGGCTTTTTGACGGCGAAGCTGATGGGATTTGCCCCTGCCGGGCTTGCCCTGCAGGGTCTTTTTCCAGCCCTTTTCCCTATGTGTGTGTGTCTGGCGTTGGCAGGGGGGATGGACGGCTTTGGTGCAAGCCAGTATGCCGGGCTTGTCATGTGCGTGTTTGGCCTGTCTTTGTGTGTGACAGGGCCGCTTCTGACTGTCCCGCGCTGGGAGTATGGGCAGATGGTGGCCGCTTTTTTGCAAAATGAACAGTACAAAGCTGCGTTTGGCGCCGGTGGGGCGGCCATGGCATTTACGGTGTCCGCGTTTGTGGCGTTGCTGGCAGCCGTTTTTTTGTGGGGAAGCCTGCAGCCTGCCCTAAATGCGATAGAGAGTGCAGAGGAATACCTGCGGGAGACACAAAGACAGCTGATACGGGCGCTTGCTTTGCGTTCTTTGCCGGTTATGGGATTGTCCCTGCTTTTGGCTGCCGGGGCTTTGGGAAGTGTGATTTTGTATATGCGTTCGGCCGAGGAGGAAATGCTGCAGGAGAACGCGCGCGTTTTCGGGATTTATTGCGGAAAGGCGGGGATTCTTCTGGCGGTTCCAATGCTTTTGTCCCTTGCCTTTTTAAACCGGATTTTTGCGGAACTTCGTGCGGTGCATCTGGGCCGGAACATGAAACGGATCCGGGAGAAATGTATGGTGGCGCTGCGCTGTGTATCGCTTTTGTGCGTGTTTTTTGCGGCGTATTTGTGGGTGGAAGCGGGGCCTTTGATGCGGGCGTTTTTTCCGGAGGGTGACACAGGGCAGGCGGAGACTTTTTTGCGCATCGGCATTTTGTCTATGGTATTTTGGGGACTTGCAGCCGCGCTTGTTGCAGTTTTACTAAGTGCAGGGCACAACGCTGTGCTTTTGGCCGGTGCGGCCGCCTGTACGGTCTTGTATCTGGTCTTTCTTTCCTGTATGCTCGCCTTTTTGGAACCGCCTGTGTATGCCCTTTTGTATGCCAACGTAATTGCAGCATTTTTGCTTTGTGTGGTATGCTTTTTCCTCATACAAAGACGGCTGAAAATAAGGCTCAGCTGGGTACGGATTTTTCTGGCGCCCTGCATGGGCGGTTTTGCGGCAGCGGGAGTGTGTGCGCTTTTGGGACTGGTGATTTTGAAAAACGTACCGGCCATGGTCAATGTCCTTGTGTGCTTTCTGGCAGGCCTATTCGTGTATTTTGTGGTGGTGGTGCTCCTAAAGGGAGCCACAAGGAGGGAACTGACGGCGTTTTGGGGCGGGGAATATTTGACGAACCTGGCAAGGCTGTTAAGGCTGATGTGAGTGCTTGTTTATGCAGGCATATGTCATACATGGATCTTTGCCCTTATGATACCACGGATTGTTTTGTGACCTGCCAAAAATAAGGAATAAGAAGCGGGAAAGCAGCTGATACTTTTTAAGAGGTGAAAGAATATGCGCCAAATAAAGAGGATCAGCTTTTTTTTATATTCCTGTCTGGTATTCGCGGGGGGATTTTATGCCCATATAAAATGGGGGGAGTTTTTTTATCCCCAGACGTTTGGGCAAAAGAATACGGCTTATGTGGGAGAGCCAAAGGAAGAGGATGTGTCCGCAGTGGTATCTTCTCCAGACCGGATTACCTTTCAGACAAAGCTTGTGACCGTTACCTATCAGGTATCCACGCAGGAGACACGGCGGCAGGAAGAGGCAATGCCGGAGAAATATGTTGGGATGGGACGGGAGGATTTTGTGCGTTGCATGGAAGACGAGGCGGCAGCCCCTTCCCTGCTGGAACGCAAAAAGGGACTTTTTGCCGTGGAGGTGCAGTCCTTTTCCCCTGCGCAGGTGGTGGTGAAAAAGTCATACCGCAGCCAGGATATCGCCCGTTCTTTTTATCTTGCACTTTTGGACAACCGGGTGGTAGTCTATGAGGCGGATAAAAGTACGGTGTATATGCAGACCTTTATTGACGGCAGAAAGCTTCCCCAGGAATTGCGGGACAGCATCCTGCGCGGCTGGGAGGTGGAAGATCATGTTAAGCTGGAAGCATTTCTGGAAGAATATACAGACTTGCCTGCGGCAGAGTAGGGGAAGTGGATGCTGTTCCTAAACGCAACAGGGCGCAAAAAACGCACGATGTTTGGACGATTTTGCGCCCTGTCGCAGGAACATCCTCCATCTTTGGGGAATTTCTCCGCCCGGTATCCAGCAGCCTGCAGCAGCCGTACCCTCCGTACCACCCCGGTAAAGCCGCCCGTGTTCTGGAACTGCAGGATTCCTTTCTTCTTCCCTGACTAAAGTATAGAAGATACATAAAAATGTACAAAATAGTGGAAAGGTAAAAAGAGGGAACTTGAGTCTTGTTCAGGTTCGTGATATGATAAGGGGGTGTAATTTGTAATCCGGACAGGAGGTTTCCACCGGCGCACTGGCGGTGGGGGCAGCAAGGAAAGAGGCGGCAAATGGGCAGGATTGGGGTAGTCGGGGGCGGCGCATCGGGCATGATGGCGGCGGTCACTGCGGCGCGCAGCGGCGGTGTGGTGACGGTGCTGGAGCGGTGCGACCGGACAGGAAAAAAAATATTGGCGACCGGAAACGGCCGGTGTAACCTTACCAATCTGGATTTTTGTGTGGAGCGGGATTATAGGACGGCCCAGAACCATGGGAAGCTTTCCGGATATTTTAGGCGTTTTGGCGTGAAGGATACGTTGGATTTTTTTCACGGAGCCGGAATGAGGACGGTGGAAAAGGGCGGGTATGTATATCCGCGCAGCATGCAGGCGGCCACCGTTTCGGATTTTTTGCAGGACGAGCTTACAAGGCTTGGGGTGCGGGTGGTCTGTTCCTGTCAGGTGCGGCGGATACAAAAAGGAAATAAATTTGTGGTTTTTGCAGATGGGGAAGAGTTTTTGTTTGACCGCTTGATTTTGGCCTGTGGAAGTGCGGCAGGGCTGCGGCCGTCCCGGTGGGGGGAGGGCTTTGCGCTGGCAGAAAGACTTGGGTTAAAGATACAGCCCCTGTTTCCGGCCCTGACAGGACTTATTTGTGCGGAAAAATGCTTTAAAGAACTTGCAGGAGTGCGCTGCCGGGCCAGAATCCGCCTGCTGCTTGAAAAGGACGGGACAAAAAGGGCAGGAAAAGGCAAGGCAGAAAAAACGCAGGGGTGTGATTTTGCAGTCGGGGAAGTTTATGTGGAGGAAGGGGAATTACAGCTGACCGGTTACGGCATTTCGGGAATCCCGGTGTTTCAGTGCAGCAGATACGCAGGCGCAGCGCTGGCCGGCAACAGACGGGTGGAGGCGCAGCTGGATTTCTGTCCGGAATTTGCGGACGGGGAGTGGGCGCAGTTTTGCACGCAACAGTACGAAAAATGCCGGGGAAAGAGCGTGATGCTGTTGGGGGAAGGCATTTTACATAAAAAAATTGTGCGGGTACTGGCAGATGCCTGCAAATTGCCGCTGCAGGAGACGGTGGGGGAAGAGAACCGGGAACGGATTTTTTCATTGTTTGCAAAGATGCGTTCTTTTTGTGTGCAGGTGGTTTCGGCAAACGGCATGGAACAGGCGCAGGTTTGTGCGGGCGGCGTGGATTTGTCCGAGGTGGATGAAAACCTGCAGGCCAAAAAAGTTCCGGGGCTGTTTTTGTGCGGGGAAATGCTGGATGTGGACGGCAGATGCGGGGGATATAACCTGCAATGGGCGTGGAGCAGCGGATATATCGCAGGCAAAGCGGCAGCGGATAGCGGTTTGGTTACTATTCATGGGTGTGAGAATATGATACAAGGGTGAGGGGCGGCTTTTGCGAAGCAAAACTCGAAATACCGCCCCGAATCGTTACTGTGAGCGGCCCCCGGGCCGTGAACAGTAACGCGTTTGGGAGGAGCCATATGATCAGGATACAACAATTGCGGCTTTTGCCGGGCCATAGTGAAGAGGAGCTTTGGAAGCGGGCTGCCCATACCTTGAAAATACGGCGGGAGCAGGTTGTAGCGCTAACGGTTTATAGGAGATCCATAGACGCCCGGAAAAAGCCGGACATCCGGTTTTGTTATGTGGTGGATGTAAAGGTGGAGGGGATTGCGGAAAAGCAGTGTGTGGAACGCTGTCATGACGGAAATGTTTTTTTGGCACAGCAGGCAGTGTATCGCTTTCCAAAGCCCGGCACAAGACCTTTGGAAAACAGGCCGGTGGTAATTGGCAGCGGCCCGGCAGGGCTTTTTTGTGCCTGGCAGCTGGCCATGCACGGATATTGCCCGCTTCTTTTGGAGCGGGGGCAGGATGTGGAACAGCGCAAAAAGGATGTGGAGGCGTTTTGGGAGACCGGGGTTTTGCAGACAGAGTCCAATGTGGCCTTTGGCGAGGGGGGCGCCGGTACCTTTTCCGACGGTAAACTCAACACACTGGTCAAAGACCGGGAGGGACGCGGCCGGGAGGTGCTTTCCATTTTCGCACAAAACGGGGCGCAGCAGGAAATTTTATATGAGGCCATGCCCCATATCGGCACGGATGTATTGACCAAGGTGGTCAAAAACATGCGCCTTGCCATTGAAAAGCAGGGAGGCAGCGTATGGTTTGGCGCCCGGGTGGATGCCCTTTTGCTCCGGGAGGGAAAAGTGGAGGGTGTCAGGCTGGCGGACGGCAGGACGGTTGCTTCCCGTGTTGTCGTGCTGGCATCGGGCCACAGTGCCAGGGATACGTATGAGTGGCTGGAAAAGGCAGGGATTTCCATGGAGGCAAAGGCCTTTGCGGTGGGGCTGCGGGTGGAACATCCCCAGGAATTGATCAACGCCGCCCAATATGGGGCAAAGCATCCGGCAAACCTGCCGCCCGCTCCTTATAAGGTGACAGCCCGCTCCCAAAACGGGCGGGGGGTCTACTCGTTTTGCATGTGCCCCGGCGGATACGTGGTAAATGCGGGCAGCGAGCCCGGCCGTTTGGCCACAAACGGCATGAGTTACAATAAAAGGGATTCCGGGAATGCAAACAGTGCGGTCATAGTGTCCGTGACCCCGCAGGATTACGGGCAGGAGGGACCGCTGGCGGGTATTGCATTTCAGCGCAGGCTGGAGGAAGCAGCTTTTTTGGCTGGCAAAGGGGAGATCCCGGTACAACGCTACGGCAGCTTTTGTGGGACTGGGGCCTGCGGGTTCATACCGGAGAACTTTTTGCCCTGCATCAAGGGAAAATGGCGGTTTGCGGATGTGGCATCCCTTTTACCAAAGGAACTGTATCTTTCGTTTGTGGAAGGAATGGGGCAGTTCGGGAAAATCATTCCGGGTTTTGATGATGCAAACGCGCTGGTGTCCGGAGTGGAGAGCCGCACTTCTTCGCCGGTACGCATTTTGCGGGACGAGTCCCTGCAGGCCAATGTGCGCGGCCTCTATCCCTGCGGGGAGGGAGCCGGATATGCCGGGGGCATCACCTCTGCGGCGATGGACGGCATGCGGGTGGCGGAAGCGATTGCCGCCCAATATGCCCCGTACGGGCAGTGACAGTCGGGGAGCCGGATTTGGAAAGCCTGGCCTGATCCGTTACCAAAAACGTGGCCTGTATGGCAGCTGCGGCATGCGCATAAGGACATGCAGAAATGGAGTAAAGATTGAAAATTAAAATTTTCAATCGCGAGATTTGTGTCTGCGCACTGCTTGCCACAAACTCGTTATGCGCAGAAAACAGCGCAGAAATGGAGTAAACATGAATGAAATTCGCAAAGCGATGCGGGATAAAAAGAGGATTGTGGTAAAGATCGGTTCCTCTTCCCTGCAGCATGCCCAGACGGGGGATTTGGATTATATCCGGCTGGATGTGCTGGTGCGGGAACTGTGCAATATCAAAAACCAGGGAAAGGATGTGGTTTTGGTCACGTCGGGGGCCATCGCGCAGGGGCGCAAGGCCGTGCACATGACGGCAGCGCAAATGCAGGAAAACCCCGTTGCGGTCAAACAGGCGTGCGCGGCCGTGGGGCAGGCGCGGCTCATGATGACCTACCAAAAAATATTTGCGGAATACAATCAGGTGGCGGCGCAGATTTTGATGACCCGGCACACGGTGGATGATGACAACAACCGCCAAAATGCCCAGAATACCTTTGAGGAATTGTTCAAAATGGGTGTGATACCGATTGTCAACGAAAACGATACCGTTGCCACACATGAGATCGGGATCGGGGATAACGATACCCTTTCGGCGGTGGTGGCATCCATGATCGGGGCGGATCTTTTGATTTTGCTGTCGGATATAGACGGGCTCTACACAGACGATCCCCACTCCAATCCGGAGGCGGTTTTTGTGGAGGTGGTAAAACGGCTGGATGATTCCCTGATGCGGATGGGAAAGGGCAGTACCGGCAGCCAGGTGGGAACCGGCGGTATGTCTACCAAGCTGGGGGCGGCCAAAATTGCCACCGCAGGCGGTGCAGATATGATTATTGCAAACAGCGCAGATATCCGGATTCTGCACCGCATTATGGACGGGAGAAATTACGGAACCCTGTTTTTGGCCGATCCGGACACCGGGTTTGACCTGTCCGCTTTTCTCGCCAAAATGCATGAGGGAAAGGAAAGCTGAGGATGGAAGAGGGGCAGACGGGCGGCAAAGAGAAAAGTGCAGTAGTCCTGCGGCAGGAAAAGCTGTCGCTGCGGCGCAAGATGGGGCAAAGCCAACGGGAGCGGCAGAGCAGTCAAATTGCAAGGGCGGTACAGGCATGCCCGGTCTGGCAGAATGCGCGGTGCATCTTACTCTACGCTTCCTACAAAACGGAAGTGAGCACCGATTCCCTGCTTATGGCAGCTTTGGATGCAAATAAGTCGGTTTACTACCCAAGGGTGGAGGGGCAGGAGATGGAGTTTTACAGGATTGCTTCCAGGGAGGAACTGTCGCCGGGTTATAAAGGAATCCTAGAGCCTGTCCAATCTGGGGAAAAATATGTTTTGGTTCCGGATACGCTGCTGATAGCGCCCGGCGCGGTTTTTGACAGACAGGGACACCGGATCGGCTATGGGGGCGGCTATTACGACCGGTATCTGGGCAGGTTTGCAAAACCGCAGCGGCCGTATTGCATGGGGTTGTGCTTTGCATGCCAGATAACCCCCAAAATTGTGCCAAAAGCCCATGATATTTTAATGGACAGTGTGATTTTTGCATGAGTGGTTGGGGAGTAAGAAGATTTTGGTGACAGCCAGACAGGTCCCCAAATATGTTTTGGGAGGAGAAAATATGACGGATTTACAGGATATGGGGCAGCGGGCCAGGGCAGCGAAATATGAACTTGGCGCGCTGTCGTCAGAACAAAAAAACCGTGCCCTTTTGGCGGCGGCAAACAGGCTGGTAGAAAATGGCAAAACGATTTTGGAGGCAAACCGAAAGGATTTGGAGAGGGCAGAGGCAAACGGAATGCATCCCGGGATGCTGGACCGGTTGGCGCTGGATCAGGACAGGATTTGCGCAATGGCGGAGGGGCTATCCCAGATCGCGTCCCTGCCGGATCCGGTGGGGGAAGTGTTGGAAACCTTTGCCCGTCCAAATGGGCTTTGGATTGAGAAAAGAAGGGTTCCCATGGGCGTGATCGGGATCATTTACGAATCCCGTCCCAATGTGACGGCGGACGCGTTCGGGCTTTGCTTTAAGGCCGGAAACGCCGTCATCCTAAAAGGCGGGAAAGACGCGCTTTGTTCCAATGCAGCCATTGAAGAGACGCTGCGCTGTGCGCTGGAGCAGGAGTCGGTCAACCCCGATGCGGTTTGTCTGATACGGGACACGGACCGGGCGGTGACAAACGCATTTATGCGGATGAACGGTTATGTGGATGTACTGATTCCCCGGGGCGGCGCAGGCCTGATCCGTACCGTGGTGGAAAACAGTACGGTTCCCGTGATTGAGACCGGAACCGGAAACTGCCATATCTATGTGGACGAGGATGCGGATTTGGCTATGGCGGTCAAAATTATTGTCAACGCCAAAACCCAGCGCATTGGTGTGTGCAATGCCTGCGAATCTCTGGTGCTGCATCAAAGGATCCTGCAGGATTTTCTCCCCATGCTGGGGAAAGCCCTTGCCGAAAGCCATGTGGAAATCCGTGGGGACGACCAAATCTGCGGCATGCTGCCCGGGTGTAAGAAGGCGCAAGAGCAGGATTATGGGAGAGAGTATCTGGACTATGTTTTATCCGCCAAAACCGTGGGCAGTCTGGAGGAAGCGATCACGCATATCAACCGCTATAATACCGGACATTCGGATGCGATTGTTACGGAAAATGCAGCGCATGCAGATCGGAAGAGCACACGTCTGAACTCCA
>CARDPF010000019.1 GCA_948960675.1 uncultured Eisenbergiella sp. | reverse complement strand
CGGTGACGGTGTTTGCGATCTGCCTGCCGCCATCCGAAAGGTGGTAATCGGAAGCCCCCAGTTTTATAAAGAGGTACTGACGGCCAAAGTGTATATCACCAATACGGTGCACCTTCTCTATGAGCATAAAAGGGAGGGACAGTATTACATCAATACCTGGCATGGCTATGGGCCGTTTAAGCTGGCGGAAGGGGATGTAAACAGGGATGCGGCCAGCAGGGAGCGGTATGCAAAGAGCAACGGCGCAGCAGATCTATTCCTGACGGCAAGCTCCTTTTATACCAACATTTACAGGCGTTCCTTTTATTACCAGGGGGAAGTGCTGGAATGCGGCGCGCCCAGAAATGATATATTTTTTTACGCCCATGACTGGGGGAAAAAAATACGGCAAACCTATGGGATTGGGCAGGAAAAGGGAATTGTACTGTATGCGCCCACCTATCGGTCTTTGACCGGGGATACTTTGGAGAGGTATCATCCGGACTGGGAACTTATTCTGGATGCTTTTCGCAAACGGTTTGGAAAAGAGTATGTGGTTGTATATAAATTGCACCATTACATGCAAAGGCTTGTGGAACAAAAAGGACTGTATGCAGGGGCTGTGGAAGCAACCTTTTATCCGGATATCCAGGAGCTGCTGGCAGCGGCGGATATTGTGATTACGGATTATTCCTCGCTCATGTGGGATTTTTCCCTGCAGGGGCGTCCGGTGTTTTTGTATCAGAATGATGAAGAGGCGTATACCAATGACCGTGGTTTTTATGCGCCTGTTTCGGAGTGGCCCTATCCGAAAGCACATTCGCAGGAAGAACTGGTTGGGCAGATTTTGGCTTTTGACCAGGACAGGTACCGGACCGAATTGGACGCTTTCCTGCACAAATACGGTTCCTGTGACGACGGACATGCCACAGAGCGCGTCGTAAAAAGAATCTTGGAGCATGTCCGCTAAAACGGACAGATAGGGGCAGCCATGATAAAAGTGTCGGTCATTGTACCGGTTTACAATGCGGAAAAATATCTTGCGCAGTGTCTGGACAGTATTTTGGCACAGTCGCTCACAGAACTGGAAGTGGTTTGTGTGGATGACGGTTCCACGGACAAAAGCGCAGAAATCTTAGACCAATACGCCTGGCAGGAGAACCGGGTAAAGGTTTTGCACCAAAAGAACGGGGGATACGGCGCGGCCATGAATGCAGGGCTTGCTGCAGCGGGCGGCGAATACGTGGGGATTGTGGAGAGCGACGACTGTATCCTGCCCCAAATGTATGAAACCTTGTATGAAGAGGCGGCTTTGGGGAAGCTGGATGTGGTGAAATCGGACGCCTTTTTCTGGTATGAAAGGATCGGATACCAAAAACAAATCCACGCGGCGCATTTGGAGCCTTATTATGACAGGGTGCTGGACAGCATGGACAGAAATATTTTTTTCGATTTTTACATGAATATATGGACGGGCATCTATAAACGGGAGTTTCTGGCACGCGAAGGGATTCGGTTCCATGAGAGTCCCGGGGCTTCTTATCAGGACAACGGTTTCTGGCTGCAGACAATGCTGTACTGTAAAAAGGCAAAATGGCTGGGTCAGGCATTTTACCTTTACCGGCAGGACAATGAGGCTTCTTCCGTAAAGAGCAGGGATAAGGTGCTGGCGATGACGAGGGAATATGAATACATCGAGAAGCTTTTATTGGAACGCAAGGATTACCGGTACCTGCCTTATTGCTATTATTATAAGCTGCTGCGCCACCGGGGAAATTTCCGTCGGATCGCGGACGGGTATAAACGGGAATTCTGCGAGCAGATCCGGAGGGATTATATAGCGTACCAGGGTTTTGTAAAAGGGTTTGGCGAACTGGAAAAATGGCTGCAGGAAGCGGTTTTGGATCCGGAGGGGTTTTGTGGGAATGCGATAAAAGCAGGGCAGGAAGTCAGAAAGCGGCTTGGGGCAGCCCAATCCCTGATTGTATACGGAACCGGGCATCATGGGGACCGGGTTTTTCGGGGACTGGTAAACGAAGGGTATTATGATGCGGTGGCCTGTTTTGCGGTTTCAGAGGATACGGAAGAAAACACATTGGCGGGAAAGCAGGTTTTAAGGATAGAGGAAGCGGTACAAAAATACCCAGGCGCATTACCGGTGATAGCGGTGGCAGTAGGAAGCAGGGCGTATGTGCAGATGGCGCAGAGATTGTCCGGTCTTGGCGTAAACGGGTATTTGGATGGCAGTGCGGTTGAGGACAGCTTTTATATTTTGTAGCTATGCAGGGCGGGAGGCGTTATGTATCAGTTTATTCCGAGAGGGGAATTGGGGTCGGTTTTGGATACCGCCGATTTTTTGGAGGGCGACAGGGCAGAAATTGCATACCGGCATTTTGTGTACGGCGGGCACGAAGCCATCTATGTGGAAGAGGACGGCGTACTGATCGGCGTGGTATCCATCGGGGATCTGGAAAGGTATTATGCAGGCCAAAGGGAGCGGTTGGAGATTAACGGTTCTTTTTCCTGCACCGATAAAATAGACGAAGAAAAAGCGGCAACGTTTTTTGAAAGCTTTAGGACTTTTTTTGAATTTCCGGTAGTGGACCGTTGCGGCCGTTTGGAAGGGGTGATGAAGAGGGAGGTTCGCTATGATACCAGACAGGATCAAATCGCATCCCTGGTGGTTTCCAAATATGTAAAGGAACAATGGCATAGAAGGGAACTGCTTCGCTTCCTGAAAGAAACGAAAGCCAGGGTGGTTTTGTATTATGCAGATAAAGGGGCAATCACAAGGGCGCTTTCGGACCAAAAAAGAGCCGGTTTTTCAGAAAAAGAAGTGTGGAAAGGACTCTCCCAAAGCCAATGGGACTTGTTTTTGGGGGAGCCGGACGCGGTAGGGCAGTTAAAAAAAGAGTTTGGCAATTTTCACACAAAGCTGGTAAAAGGGGTATCGGAAATTGTCCCCATGGACGGGGCGTTTTACCGCTGTGCGGACGGGAACCGGGTCACATTGGATAATCCAGAAGAGCCGCAAGGGCGTATCCTGTTTTACGGGCCGTGTACGATTGTCGGGGCTTATTGCCGGGATGGCCAGACCATAGAATCCTGTCTACAAAGGCTGCTGGATGCGCAAACGGATTTGCGGATGCAGGTGATCAACCGGGGGCTGTTCAACGTGACCAATTATTTTTCCAGAATGATGACGGATGCATTGGGCGGGGAAGATATCGCTGTGGTCTACGTGGAAAAACGGTGGCTGACGGAGGAAATTTCCCCAAATTGCGCCTATGTGGGCGACCTGACCGGTGCGTTTTTGCGTGTCCCGGATTTGGAGAATTGTATTTTGGATAGCCCAGAGCATTGTAACTACAAGGTAAACGCATATCTGGCAGAACAGATTTACAATGATCTTGCAGGGCGTGGGCTTTTGGAAACCGGCGGGCTCTGTAGGGAGAAAAAGCGGATACAAGGGTATTATGTGGGCAGTGAGATTTTGTCGGAGGCGCTGCTTGATATGGAACGCTGGGGCTTGTTACAGGAAGATGCGCCCGGCGTAAAGGGGGCGATGGCGCTGCTTGCGGATCCTTTTACGGACAGGCATAAAAGGGCGGTAAAAGCGGCCCTGCAGAAGGTGGATCGTCTGTATCTGTTTTTTTGCGAAGATTCCAATCTGGATTTTTCGCTGGACGAGCGGATGCGTATGGCCAAAGAGGCTTTGGCGGAACTTGGGGACCGGGTGGCGGTTTTGCCTGCGGGGAAATATCTGTATGCGAAAAAGATTTCCAGGGGCATCCGCAAGCTGCGGTTTTGTGAGGAAGATATGGAATATGACTGCGACCTGTTCGGGGAAATTTTTGGCAGGTTTCTGGGAATTGGCCATCGGTTTGTGATGTCTGAGCGGGACAATCCGGTAGAGCGCAAATACATGGATATCTGTATGGCGGTTTTGCCCGGGTTTGGGGTGACTGTGGAAGAAGTAGGTTGAAAAACCAAATGGGGGAGGGAAAGGATGATTACGGATTATTTGGATGCAGCGGCAGTCAGGTATCAGGATAA
Source organism: uncultured Eisenbergiella sp. (assembly GCA_948960675.1). Lineage (GTDB taxonomy): Bacteria > Bacillota > Clostridia > Lachnospirales > Lachnospiraceae > Gallintestinimicrobium. The sequence continues at coordinate 15,949 of CARDPF010000019.1, read as the reverse complement.
GACGGCTTTTGTGGACGGGAATAGGGAACTGACCTTTTATGGGCTGCGGCAGGAGGCCTGGCATATTGCCGGTGCGCTTTTGGAAAAGGGAATCGTCAAAAAACCGGTGGCCATATTTATGGATAAAAGCGTGGACTGCATTTCCGCTTTTTTCGGCGTGGCCTATAGTCAAAATTTTTATACGGTAATTGATGTGGAGATGCCGGATCCGCGCGTCTTAAAAGTTTTGGAATCCTTTGCACCGGCGGCGGTTTTGACCACGGAAAAGCATTTTGCGCACGTAAAAAGCCTGTGTGGGAAAGAAAGCGCTGTACTTAGGGTGGAGGATTGTATGCACAATCCGGTTTCGGAAGAGGATGTTTTCGCGGCGCAAAGCCGGATCATTGATACGGATGTGGCGTATGTCCTGTATACCTCCGGTTCCACCGGTATTCCCAAAGGGGTGATCATATCCCACAGGTCGCTGGCGGATTTTATTGACTGGGCGGTGGGGCGGTTTGGCTTGGATGAAAGTTGTGTATGGGGCAATCAGACCCCTCTTTATTTCAGCATGTCCGTGTTGGATGTGTATGCAACGGTGAAAACCGGGGCCAGCATGTACATTATGCCTAAGCAGTGCTTTCAGGTGCCAAAGTACCTGATGGAATTTTTGTCGCGCAATCATATCAATACGCTGTTTTGGGTTCCCTCGGCGCTGGTTTTTACGGCGGCCCTTGCCTGGAGGGGGGCGACGCCGGATACGGAACTGAAAAACGTCTTTTTCGGCGGGGAAGTGATGCCGGTCAAGTATTTGAACAAATGGATGGAAAAATATCCGGATGTGCGGTATGTCAATTTTTATGGCCCCACAGAAGTCACGGATACCTGTACGGTATATGAGGTAAACCGGAAGTTTGAAAATACGGACAGCCTTCCCATCGGGAAGCCCTGTGCCAACATGGACGTCTTTTTACTGGATGAACAGGACAGGCTGGTGACCAGGCAGGGGGCGGTTGGCGAAATATGCGTAAGGGGAACGGGACTTGCCTGCGGGTATTATAATGCGCCCCAAAAAACGGCGGAAGCGTTTGTACAGAATCCGCTGCACCATGCGTATCCGGAAATCATTTACCGGACAGGGGATTTGGCCTGTTGGAACGAATACAAAGAATTGGTGTATCTGTCCAGAAAGGATTTCCAGATTAAGCATATGGGACGGAGGATTGAACTGGGTGAAATCGAGACGGCTTTGCTGTCCTTGGAGGAGATTGCGGCAGGGTGCTGCTTTTATGACACGAAGAAATCATGCATCGTGTCGGTTTATCAGGGGACTTTGCCGGAGACGGAACTGAGGAACAGGCTGCGCAAGCTGCTTCCGGAGTATATGATGCCGGGCAAATGTTACCGGGTAGAGGCGATGCCGCTGAATCTGAGCGGGAAAATAGACAGGCAGAAATGCAAGGAAATGTATATCACAGGATAAGAAGGAGGGGACGGTTATGGAAATTGCGATTGCGGTTTTTATCGGGTTATGGATTGCAGGGGCGTCGATTTGTGCGTACCGGCACATGAAAAAGGAATATATTTTGCGCAATAAAGTAGCGCAGAAATGAGGGAAAAAAAATGAATATTTATTTTGTGGGCATGTGCATTGCCATGCTGTTCTTTTTGGGACTCAGTTTCCTGATCAGTAAGAAGGTGAAAAATGCCGAGGATTTCTACGTGGCAGGCAGAAAAGCGCCCCTTGTCCTGATTGCGGGTTCCATGATCGCTTCTTATACCAGTACGGGAATGTTCATGGGGGATGCGGCGGAGGCCTATGAGGGGGCCTTATCTGCCATGATTCTGTTTGCCGGGATGCAGTCGGCCGGATATATATTGGGGGCGGTGTTTTTCGGAAGGTATCTTAGGCGGAGCGGGGCAATGACGATACCGGAATTTTTCGGTAAAAGATTTTGCAGTGCAAAGATGCGGATCCTTGCCGCCATAACGGCAATCATTATGATGACGGTATATTTATTGTCCGTGGTGCAGGGGGTGGGAACGCTGATGAATGTAGTGACCGGCATCAGCTACCCGGTATGTATCCTGACGGCAATTGTGGTATTTACTTTTATCTCCGTGGTGTCAGGTTCCCGGGGCGTACTCATTACGGATACGCTCATGGCGGGCCTGTTTACCCTGTCCATGCTGGTGGCGGTGGTTTTTATAGCGGAAAATGCGGGGGGTTGGTTTACGGCAGTCACTGCGCTTGCCAAGTCGCCGGATACCAGGGCGCTGTTGACCTGGGAGGGACGTCCCGGCGCGCTGTATGAGACGGGGACGGATAATATGATATGGGGAGTCGCGTATGGGATTGTATGGTGTTCCGTATGTGCGGTGGGTCCGTGGCAATCCAGCCGGTATCTGATGGCAAAAGACGAGCATACGGTCGTAAAATCCGCGCCTATAGCGGCCCTGGGGGTTTTTATTCTGGAATTTTTTGTATGCATGACCGCTGTGCTGGTTCATGTGCTCAAGCCTGCGCTGGATCAGTCTTCCCATGTCTGGATTTGGGCCGCAATGCATGCCGTCCCGGTAGTTTTGGGCGTGATCCTGATGACGGGGGTTTTATCCGCGGGTATTTCCTCCGCAACGACTTTTCTGTCGCTGATCGGCGCTTCGGCGGCAAACGACCTGGCTGCGGCAGACGGGAACCGTTCCGTTAAGATTGGCCGTTTGGTGATGGTTGTGGTGAGCTTTATCGTACTTGCGTGTGCCCTGACAAATCCCCCGGCAATTTTTGTGATCATGTTCCTCGGCGGGGCGGCTGCGGCCAGTTCCTGGATGCCGGTGGCGGTAGGCTGCATTTTTAGTAAGAGGATGACGAAAACGGGGGCGTTTTGGGGAATGCTGTCGGGAATGGCAGGATGCCTTGCGGCCAATCTTTTGAAAACGGTCGGGGGAGTCAATCTGCCCGTCTGGCTGGATCCGGCCATTATAGGCATATTCTGCAATGTGGCCGCGATTGTTATCGGTTCGTCTTTGACGAAGCTGACGGAGGAAGAAAAAAGGGCGCGGGAAGAGTTGTTTGAGATACCGGAAAGCGAGCGGGAGCCGGCAGCGATGCAAAAGACGATGCGTTGGACGTTATCCGGTGTCTTGGTTGGCATTTTGATGGCGGCGCTTATGCTGATTTTTTGGATACTTCCCCTGCGGGCGGTTTAAATGACAACGCCGCAGGCAAATACAGGTGGAAAGATTGAAAATTGAAATTTTCAATCGCGAGATTTGTGTCTGCGCGCTGCTTGCCACAAACTCGTAAGCCATTTATGGCTTTGCGCAATAAGGCAGCGCAGAAATGGAGGAAAGGATGGAAAAGGATGGGGAAAATTTTGGAAATATTAAAAAGGTTACGGCCGGATGTGGATTTTGCGTCGGAGAAAGAATTGGTTGATGCAGGGATATTGAGTTCTTTTGATATCTTTACGCTGGTGGAGGAATTGTCGGACGCCTTTGATATTGATATAGAAACCGACGATATCGTTCCCCAAAATTTTAATTCCGTGGAAGGAATGGAACGTTTGGTACAAAGGGTGCAGGACGGAGAGAAAAACACATGAATGTAGCGGTCATTATAGCGGGCGGTACGGGACGCCGGGTAGGACAGGACATCCCGAAACAGTTCATAAACGTATATGACAAGCCGGTACTCATCTATACGCTGGAGGGGTTTCAGAAGCATCCCCAGATTGACGCCATCGGGCTTGTATGTCTGGAGGGATGGCATGACGTTGTGAGGGCCTATGCGAAGCAGTTTCATATTGATAAACTAGAATGGATCATTTCCGGCGGGGAAACCACGCAGGAATCCATCCGGGAGGGCGTGTACCATCTGGAAGGAAAATGCCGGGACGACGACGTGGTCATTATCCATGACGGGATCCGCCCCCTGGTGGATGATTCCGTGTTGAGCGACGTCATCAGAAAGTGTGAAACATACGGAAATGCGGTGACGGCGCTTCCGTACAATGAGCAGATTTTTGTGGCGGACGACGAAATTTCCACGGTGCGCTACATTCCCAGGGAAACCCTGCGCAGGGTCGCAACGCCCCAGGCCTACCGGTACGGCAGGTTGAACCGGGCTTACCATGAGGCGTTTGAAAAGGGAATCGGGATATACGGTTCCTCTTATACGAATACCATGATGGTAGAGTTGGGGGAGCGGCTGTATTTTGCAAACGGTTCGGATAAAAATATCAAGATTACCACAAGGGATGACCTGGAACTGTTCAAGGCGTACTTAAAGATGGAAAAGGATCACTGGTTAAAGTAAGCGGGGGACAGATGAAAGATTTATGGGATAATGCGCTGTATAAAGAGGATATCCGCTATGTGGCAGGTCTGGCCCTGCCCTGGGAGAAGCTGCATAATGCCAGGGTGCTGATTACCGGGGCAAGCGGGCTGATCGGCAGCTTTTTGGTCGATGTGCTCATGTGGCGAAACATCCATGCAGGCCTGCATTGTAAAATAGATGCGGTGGGCAGGAACCGGCCCTACGCGCAGGAGCGGTTTCGTCCGTATTGGGAGAGCGGTCTGTTCACCTTTTTGGTACATGACATTATAGAGCGGATGGAAATGGGGGAAAGCTTTGACTATATGCTGCATCTTGCCAGCAATACCCATCCCGTGGCCTATGCGACGCAGCCCATCCGTACGATCGCGGCAAATGTGACAGGGACGGACCAGCTGCTGCGGTATGCCGCAGCGCATGGCATAGGGCGTTTTCTGTTTGCGTCCTCCAATGAGATTTATGGGGAGAACCGGGGGGATGTGGAGTTTTTTTCGGAGGAGTACTGCGGGTATATCGACTGCAATACGCTGCGGGCGGGATATCCGGAAAGCAAGCGCTGCAGCGAGGCGCTCTGTCAGGCGTACCGGCAGGAGAAGGGGATTGATATTGTCATTCCAAGGCTGACGAGAAGTTATGGCCCCACGCTTTTGCCCACAGACACAAAGGCCATGACCCAGTTTATCAAAAAGGCGGTGGCCGGCGAGGATATCGTATTGAAAAGCGAGGGAAACCAGTACTATTCCTATACCTACGTGGCGGATGCCGTGGCGGGACTGCTGACCGTTTTGCTGAAGGGGGAAAACGGGGAGGCATACAACATTGCGGATGCAAAATCGGATATCCGGTTGAAAGACCTGGCCGGTGTCATTGCCCAAATGTGCGGACAAAGGGTGGTTTTTGAAATCCCCGGCAATACGGAAAGGGCAGGGCATAGTACCGCGACAAAGGCGAGGCTGGACGGCGGTAAGGTAAAGAAGCTTGGATGGACAATGGCGTATGACATTCCGGAGGGGATTGGCAGGACAATCCGTATCCTGAAATCGTAAGGGGGTGCCGCAATGCATGGGGAGGAAATCATAAGGGATTTGCCCAAAGCCCTGGTTAGCTGGTATGCATTTGAACCGGGCAGGGATGCGCTTTTTGTATCCGGCGGGGACGAAGCGTGCGAAGTGCTTTTTGAGGCGCTAAAGGAAAAGGGCCTCCGGACGGCCAGGGTGGAAGCAGGGTGTTTGGAACGGACAGGACCGGAAAAAAAATTTGATTATATTGTCGCGGCGGGCGCTTTGGAGAGGAGCAAAAACCCGGCAGGGCTGCTGGCAAAATGCAGGGACTTGCTAAAGCCGGACGGACGCCTGCTTGTGGGAACGGAAAACCGTCTTGCGCTGCGCTATTTTTGCGGGGACAAGGACCGGTTCTCCGGCCATGTACTGGACGGGATCGACGGCTATGAGAAGGTGGTTGGGAAGGGGAGGGAGAATTTGCAGGGGCGGGCCTACGCGAAGGCCGAACTTGCCAAGATGTTTACAAAGGCCGGATTTTTTGGATTCCGGTTTTATTCGGTGCTGCCCTGCCTGACACGGCCGCAGCTTTTTATATCGGAGCATTACAAGCCCAATGAGGCCGTTGATGTGCGGGTTTTCCCGCAGTATAACAGTCCGGAAACCGTATTTTTGGAGGAGGAAAAGCTTTACGGCGTCCTGTTGGAAAACGACATGTTCCACCAGATGGCCAGCGCTTTTTTCATCGAATGCTTTGCGGACGGAAAAAGCACGGATATCGATCAGGTGACGGTGCAGGGGGAGCGCAGCCGGGCCATGGCCATGGCCACGGTGATCAGAAGCCGTAAGTCTGTGTCAAAACGGGCATTGTATCCGGAGGGGAGCCATAAAATCCATGCGCTGCTGGAAAATACGGAATATTTGCGCCGCCACAATGTACCGATGGTGGAGGCGTCCGTACAAAAAGACGAATATGTCATGCCTTATGTGGAGGGGCAGATCGCGACAGAATATTTTCAGGATTTGCTCAAAAGGGACAGGGAGCGCTTTTTGAAAGAATTGGAAGGGTACAGGCAGATCATTGAGGCATCCTCCGACCACGTTCCCTATGGGGAGGTGGACTGGCAGAAGTTTGAACCGGGCTGGGAGAAGCGCAAAGAAGACGATCCCAACCGGGACAAGTGGGAGAAGCTTGCCTTCGGAAGCGGACAGGACAAAAAAAGGATCGGGGTGATCTTAAAAAGGGGTTACGTGGATCTGGTCTCCATCAATTGTTTTCATACGGAAAGGGGCTTTTTGTTTTTTGACCAGGAACTCTATCTGGAGAACTTTCCGGCCAATGCGATTTTTATCCGGACCATTGATTTCATCTATAAGAACAGGCCGGAATTGAATGAGATATTGCCGTGGGAGGAAGTTTACCGATATTTTGATCTCTATGAACACAGGGCCACATGGTGGAAGGCGGGGGGCGTATTTTTAAATAAGCTGCGCAATGACAGGGAACTGGCAGGCTATCACAAGGGCTGTCGGAGGGAAGAGAGGACCGTCATGGCCAACCGGTACCGGATGGACTATACCCAGGAGGAATACGACAGGCTGTTTCACGACATTTTTAAGGGAGCGGGCGGCAAAAAGATTTATCTTTTCGGTTCGGGAAATTATGCAAAGCAGTTTATCGGGCAGTTTGGGGACTATTTTGAAATTGTCAAAATACTGGACAACGATGAAAGCCGGTGGGGCAGCGAGGTCTGCAAAATACCGGTGGGTTCTCCGGCCTGCCTTAGGGAGGTGGGGGAGCCTGTCAAGGTATTTATCTGCATCAAGTACTTTGGGGATGTGCTGTTGCAGCTAAAAAGGATGGGGGTAAAGGATATTTCGGTCTACGATCCCAGGCTTTCCTATGAAAGGCCCCTGCCACAGCCCGCAGGGCAGGGGAACCGGACGCCCAAGAGATATCATGTCGGTTATGTGGCGGGTGTGTTTGACCTGTTCCACATCGGGCATTTGAACCTGCTGCGGCGGGCAAAGGAGCAATGTGATTATCTGATTGTCGGGGTGGTGTCGGACGAGCAGGTGGTCAGGAGTAAAAAGACAAAGCCCTATATCCCTTTTGCAGAAAGGCTGGAAATTGTGCAGGCATGCCGGTATGTGGACGAAGCGGCAGTAATACCCATAGACGCGCCGAATACGGAGGACGCGTATTATAAGTATCATTTTGACGTACAGTTTTCCGGCAGCGATTATGCAAAGGATCCTTACTGGCTTGCGCAAAAAGTATTCCTGCAGCAACACGGGGCGGATATGGTGTTTTTCCCTTATACGGAAACAACCAGTTCCACACAAATCAAGGAGATGGTAAGTATAAAAAACACCGGAAAGTAACCATTTTTCAGGAGGACAGAGGGTTGGAGTTATTGTGTGCATCATCGGGAATTGTGTGGCATAAAAGTCCCCGAAAAGGGCTCCTGCAAGTCCGGGCGGGGGGATTTGAAGAGATTCTTTTGGATATCGCGGCATGCTGCCCAGCGGGGGAATTGGAGTATTTGGGAAAAGAGGAAGTAAAGTCCGACCCGCAGGCCAAGGGGAAGGAAACAATCAGGATTTCCGAACATCCAAAGGCAATGTGTGGCCAGCTGGAACGGCTGACAGAAGAGTGTGAAAAGGCCCAGGTCCGGATAACGGCTGCCCGTGCCCCCTATTTGGCAAGAAATACGAAGCGGGAGGATCTGGGGGAGCTGTTGTCGCAGCTGGCACAGGAGAGCATCCGGTTTTGCGGACAGGCGGGCTGTAAGTACCTGATTGTAAGGCCGCTCTTTTCCGGGATTGCCCGGGGCATGGAGTGGGAAATAAACCGCAGGTATTACCTTGGACTGGCGGACATTGCCAGACAGAACGATGTGATGATTCTACTGGAAAATCAGTGCCGCAACATAAACGGCAGTCTGGTGCGCGGGATTTGTTCGGATGCCGGGGAAGCCGCCTTATGGGTGGACCGGCTCAACGAAGAGGGCGGCGGAAACCGTTTTGGGTTCTGCATGGATGCAGGGGTGTGCAGCCTGTGCGGACAGGATATGCGGGAGTTTGCGGCTACGCTTGGGGGCCGCATCAAGGCCGTGGTTTTGCGGGATTGCGACGGTATCCATGAAAACGCGATGGTTCCTTTCACCTGTGTGGACAAGGGGCAGTTTCAGACGGACTGGCTGGGACTGATCCGGGGACTGCGGGAAACGGAGTTCGACGGCGCCCTCATCATGGATTTTAGCAGCATGACGGCAGCCTTTTCGCAGTTTTTAAGGCCCCAGCTCATACGGTTTGCGGGGGAGGTGGCAAGGTTTTTCGTGTGGCAGATCGGGATGCGGACTGTTTTAAAAAAATATCGCACGCGCGTCCTGTTTGGCGCCGGGAACATGTGCCGCAACTTTATGAAGTGTTATGGGGAGGAATTTTTGCCGCTTTTTACCTGTGACAATAACCAGGCCCGCTGGGGCGAGCGGTTTGCGGGGCTGGAAATAAAGCCGCCGGAAGCGTTAAAAAAGATTCCGGCGGACTGTGCCATATTTATCTGCAACGTTTATTATAAGGAAATAGAAAAGCAGCTGCGGGACATGGGCATTTCCAATCCCGTGGAATATTTCAACGATGAATATATGCCATCGTACTATTTTGATACGCTGGAGTATTGGGACAGGGAGGATGCCAAACCATGATCGGCATAGGAGTACAGACCAAAAACGTCATAAACGACAACTGTCCGGGGGAAGGCTTTGACATGCTTAGCCGGGCGGGCTTTTCCTGTGCGGATTTCAGTTTAAACGGCTATCTGACCAATACGTCCCTGTACCAGTCAAAGCGCAATGATTTCTTTGACCGGTCGGTACCGGAACTGGAACGTTTTTTTGCCCCCCATAAGAGAGGGGCAGGGGCGGCCGGGATTACCATCCATCAGATGCATATGCCCTATCCCGTTTATGTGCCGGGAGCCGACAGCAAAATCAATGAGTATCTGTGGAGACAGGTGGCGCCAAAAAGCATGGCGGTATGTGCGTTTTTGGAGTGCCCCTATATCGTCATACACGGCTTTAAGCTTGCACGCTTTTTGGGCTCGGAAGAACTGGAATGGCAGGAGACGGCAAAATTCATTGATTCGATTGCCCCGCTGGCAAAGGAAATGGGCATTACGATCTGTATGGAAAACCTGTATGACAGCGTGGGCGGGCATCTTGTGGAGGGGCCGTGCTGTCATGCGAAACGGGCGGCAGAGCGCATGGATGCCATAAATGAAAAGTACAAAGCGGAGGTTTTGGGCTTCTGTTTTGATACGGGGCATGCCAACCTTGTGGGGATTGATTTTGAAACCTTTCTCGCTACCGTCGGCAGCCGCCTGAAGGTGTTGCACATCCATGACAATGACGGCATCTCCGACCTGCATCAGATTCCCTTCACATTTACCAAGACACGGGAGAACCGTCCCTCCACCGACTGGAACGGTTTTATCAGGGGACTCAAAAAAATCCGTTTTGACAAAGTCCTGAACTTTGAGACGGCCCCCGTGCTGACTGCGTTTCCCAAACCCATGCAGCAGGAGGTGTTGGGCTTTATCGCAAATATCGGGCGGTATTTTTGGGAGGAAATCCAAAAGGCTTGAATATGCACATCAAACATGGCTGCGGTACTTGCCGGGCGTTATGCCCTCCAGTTTTTTGAAAACGCGGATGAAGGACACATCGCTGCAAAATCCGCTTTGCAGCGCGATGGCGGAGAGGGTCAGATCCGGCTGTGCCATCAGGCTTTTGGCGTGGTCGATACGCAGGCGCTGCACATAATCCAGCAGATTGCGGCCGGTTCCCTTTTTAAAGGCCTTGGAGACATAGGCGTTGCTGACGTTTAACTGGTCGGAGACATAAAAAGCGCTGAACATGGGATCCAGATAATGCTCCTGTGTGATGGCCAGAATTTTGTCCACCATGCTTTCCTGCGGGGAAACGTGCAAAAGGTGTTCGGAGAGCTGCTGTAAGATCGCATAGTATTCCGATTCCAGCTGTTCGATGGAGGAGCAATCCATGAGGCGGTCCATGAGCGAATACTTTTCCCAGAGATTATTTTCATTGATTTCATTCATTTCTGCCAGTACGGATACCGTATGGTCAATAAAACTGAAAAGTTTGCACTTGATAAAGGGCAGCGAGTAGTGCGGATTTTTCAGTTCGTCAAAAATCTGCCGCTGGATCATGCGGGCGGCGTCAAAGTCCTGTTCCCGAAGGAGATTGGAATATTTTCGGAACCACATTTCAAAAATCAAATTGCGGTCATAGGATACGGCGGCATGGCTGACCTTCGTATAGTGGCTGCATCCCTGTTCCCCCAGAAAACGCATATGATCGGTAATTTTTTGGGTTTCCTCGTAGGCGAAAGCCAGCTGCGTCAGTCCCCGGTGGATATCGCTCAAAGCGATGATGAGCTTGTCCTGCCAGGCCTTAAGCGTATCGTCCAGCCAGTCATACCGGGGATAGGCCGTCGTGCCAAAATAGAAGACTTTGATATCGTGCCGTCCCAAAAGCAGGTGCCATTCCTGTTCGCCGTCCGTCTGGGGCAGGTCGGGAAGGGCAGCGGCAAGACATGTGAGCAGGCTGTCGCTTTCGCTGTAAAAACGGATGAGTTGTACATAGGGGCCGCATAGCTGTAGATGGAATTTGTGCATGTATTCTACAACCAGGGAGTCGGAAAGAATTTCCCCGTGGATCAGCTTGGAGAGCAGTCCTTCCCGGTAAAGACTTTGGTTCTTCGAAATCAACTCTGCCGAACTGCTGCGGATGTCCATCAGCTCGTCGATGGAACGTTCAATGCGCGCAAGGGCGGATTCCTTAGGCGCATCGGCGGGGAAAGCTTTGTTGGCCAGGTGGAAGATGGGACGGTAGTTGTAATTGGCCAGACAGACGCTGAGCAAAACGCCGCCGGCCAAAAGAACCAGAAAACAGATGGAGGCGATCACCCGGCTGTCGGAGAGGGTATGCGCAAATTCCAGAGTGGGAATCAGGGCCACGTGCAGCAGCGGGTATTTGTCGGAGGCCACGGCGTACAGGGTATATTCCCCCATTGCGTGAAGGCCCGGGGCGAGGGAGGAGGGATCAAGTCCATACTGGTCGGTCAGGATCTGTGCAGAAACCGAGGAGAACAGGATGCGGCCCTGTTCGTCCACCGTGAAAAGCTGGGAATCGGTGGAAAGGTCAGAACGATCCCGGTAAGGGGACGCCAGCATGGGATCCACAATGAAAGCCAGCGTGCCCAGCATATTTTTGGAGGAGCCGTAAGGGAGCGTATACAAAATGGCGATATCCAGACCATAGCGCCCCGTGCCATCCAAAGGAATGCGGCTTCCCGCATGGAAAGCGTCCAGACGGGGAAGAAAGGTGTCGTCGTTTAAGTGGTATTGGTTCCACACCCCCATGGAATAGACGGATGAATCGGTAATCAGCATTTCCTGCCAGGGTAAATAGATAAAGATCGTATCAATGTAGCTGCTTAAAAATTTGTAGCTGTTAAGTTTTTCAATCAGGGACGGCAGGTCGTAATGCAGCTGGGGCGGGATATCGCCATGGCAGGCCAGAAAGGTATGGATGGCCTGATCGTAGCTCAATTCCTTGGCCAGACTGTCGAGGGCATCCAGGTTTGTCTCCAGGGAAGACTGGTAAGAGACGGCCTCCTTGCGGGCAATTTGGCTGGAATAGTTGGAAATTGTCCCGATCAGGCTGGAGGACAAAAAAAGCAGCGCACCGGTCAAAAGAACCAGAAACAGCAAATAGGATACGAGGAGTTTGCGGAAAAATACGGCGGTTCTTAACTTCTGGAAAAAGGTTCTCATAGGGCTCCCTTCTTGTTCGGCAAAAAATGAAAGTAGGATAAAAATTGTATATTTATAGGGGAAATAGACAAATTACAAGTATCAAAATTGTGTAATATAGCTAATTTTCTGCGTGAAATAGGTTAAAAGCTGAAAATTGAAAAATAACATTTTGTCGCGTACAATAAGCATAAAGCATTTGTCGGAAATAGTCAATATGCGCCCAAATTATGGAAAACATTTATTGGGAATGCATAATACACTCGAAAGTACAATCCGCAAGTGCCGGAACCCTTTGGCCGTAAGAGCAGTACGGATACAAAAGGTTCCGTTGGAAAACACCACTCATTTATAAGAAGGAGGAACAGTTTATGAGAAGAATCCAAAAGGCGGCAGCACTGGCAATGTGCGCATGTATGACGGCCTCCGTCCTTGCCGGGTGCGGCGGGCAGGATGGCGCTTCGGTCAGTCCTGCAGAGACGAAACAGGAGGCAAAGGCGGAACCGGAAACCGTTTCCGAACAGTCTACAGAGACAAAAGAGGACGGTGCGGGACAGGACGGCGGCGTTGTATTCCCGCTAAAGGAGCAGGTTACGTTGACCATGTGGGCGCCGTTTAATGTGAACGCCGCTTCCGTAATGGAAGATTATAACGGCAGCCTGACCTTTCAGGAAATGGAAAAGCGGACGAACGTCCATATAGAGTTCATCCATCCAGCCATCGGGCAGGACAGTGAACAGTTCAACTTAATGATCGCTTCCCAGGAGTATCCGGATATGATCATGGGCGGGATCACCAATTATAAGGGCGGCGGGGATCTGGCCGTGGAGGAAGGCGTATTTTTGCAGTTAAACGATCTGATCGACCAATATGCACCCAATTACAAGGCGATTCTGGAATCCAATCCGGAGGCGAAACGGCAGGCTTCCTCGGACAGCGGGATCATGTCGGCCATCCTGCCCATGATGCGGCAGGAGAACCTGTGCTGGTACGGCCCTTCCATCCGGAAGGATTGGTTGGAGGAAACCGGGCTGGCGATTCCGGAAACAGTGGAGGAGTGGGAAGAACTGCTTGTGCAGATGAAGAAAAACCATCCGGATTCCACGCCGCTCCTGTTCCATACTTCCGGCGCTTCTGCGGGCAATTCCTTTAAGGAGAGGGGCTATGATTTTTGGGGGATTTTTATGTCCGCCTATGGCATCGGCGCAAGCTCGGGAACCTTCGGGGCGATGTATAACGATAACGGGACGGCAAAATATGCGCCCATCGAGGAAGGCTTCCGGGCGTATTTGGAGACGATGAACCGCTGGTATGAAAAGGGATTGATTGATTCGGATTATCCGGCGCGCGATATGGACGGCATCAATGCATTGCTGACCTCCGGTATGGCCGGGGCCATGGTGGGCTCGGTGGATATCGCTTCCAACCTGTTTGACAGCCAGAATGTGGAGTATGTGACAGCCCCTTACCCTGTACTGAAAAAGGGGGATGCCGTGCGCCTTAGGGCCTACGATGCGGTGGCCTCCCCGCTGGGGAACTCCGTCTCCGTGACCACCCAATGCAAGAATCCCGAAATCGCCGTGGCATGGCTGGACTATGCATTCTCCGAGGAGGGCTCCCTGCTGTACAACTTCGGGATGGAGGGCGACACCTACACCATGGTAGACGGGATGCCCACCTTTACGGATAAGGTGCTAAACGATCCGGATATTCCGGGGGAGACGGCGCTGTATCTGTACAAAATGCAGGTATTTCCGCAGCTTCGCTGGGGTGCGCTGGCCAATCCGAGTACGGTGAAAAAACCCAAGGTTTTGGAAGAAAAGACGGCCTGGACCAATCAGGGAAAGGCGGAACTGACCATGCCCCCGATTTCGCTGACTGCACAGGAGGGGGATGAGCTTGCTAAAATCTTAAATACCACGGATGTGTACCAAAATGAGATGGTGACAAAGTTCATTATGGGCGTGGAGCCGCTGGACAAATTTGACGAATATGTGGAGCAGATGAAAAAAATGCATATTGAGGACGCGGTGGCGATTTACCAGGGCGCCCTGGACCGTTATCTGTCCCGTTAACGTTTCTTGTAAGAGGATGCTTTGGGAAAAAAGGAGTATTTCCCGTAACAGTCCGGATGGGTCCGGACTGTTACGGCATCTTTTGCGGAAACTGGTTTTCGCAAAGGAAGGTGTCGCTTGCGCGGCGGAATGGGAGGGATCATGAAAAAAACCAAAAATTCCATTGCCAGGGTTTTGCGGAATTTGAAACGCGATATGATGCGGAACAAATATGTCTATTTCATGGCGATTCCGGTAGTGGTGTTTTATATTTGTTTTTGTTATCTTCCCATGGGCGGGCTCTTGATTGCATTTCAGGACTATTCCCCGGCCAAGGGAATCTGGGGCAGCAGGTGGGTGGGATTGGGTAATTTTGTGGATTTTTTTCGGGATTACCAGTTTCCGAGGCTGCTGCGCAATACGCTGGCGTTGAGCTTTGAACTGATCCTGTTTGGGTTTCCGGCGCCGATTCTGCTGGCGCTGCTCATCAACGAACTTCGGGGAAAGCATTACCGGAAATTTGTGCAGACGGTCAGCTATCTGCCGCATTTTATTTCCCTGGTGGTGGTCTGCGGCTTGATCAGCAACTTTACGGCTTCCACGGGCGTTATCAATCAGGTGCTTTCGCTTTTTGGGCTGGAGCCCAAAACCATGCTGATGGATCCGGGGCTGTTTCACCCGATCTTTATCTTGTCGGATATCTGGCAGACGGCAGGCTGGAGCAGCATCGTATATTTGGCGGCCATTTCCGGGATTGATCCCGGGCTTTATGAGGCGGCGGCCATCGACGGTGCAGGGCGTTTCCGGCGGATTTTTCATATTACGCTGCCGGCGCTTGTGCCCACGATTACCATTCTGTTGATTATGCGGATCGGCAATATCATGAATTTGGGATATGAGAAAATTATTTTGCTGTATAATCCCACCATCATGGAAACGGCCGATATTATTTCCACCTTTACCTACCGGAGGGGGTTATTGGACGCGGATTACGGGTTTAGTACGGCGGTGGGGATGTTCAATTCCTTCGTGAATTTTGCCATTTTGGTTTTGGCAAATAAATTAAGCCAAAAGACCACGGGGGAAAGCTTATGGTAGTTTGGAAAAAATATCCCGACGATGCAGCAGACGCCCGCAGGGCCGGGAAGGGGGTATCGTTATGATTACGAAACGTTCGCGCAGGGAAGTGGTTTTTGATGTCTGCAACGTGATTTTTCTGGGAATGCTGGCCCTTTTGTTTTTGTATCCCATGTGGTACGTCATTATGGCGGCGTTTAGCGATCCGTCCAGGTTTGTCAGCCATACGGGGCTTTTGTGGGTTCCGGAAGGGTTTTCCCTGTCCGGCTTTCAAATGGTACTGCGCACCGCCAGTATTACCACCGGTTATCTCAATACGATCTTATATGTTACCGCCGGGACGGCGCTGAATATTTTACTGACCAGCATGGGGGCTTATGTGCTCAGCCGCCGGAAACTGTATATCCGCCGTTTTTTGTCCCTGGCCATTGTCTTTACCATGTATTTGTCCGGGGGCCTCATTCCCTTTTACCTGACGGTGCGCGGTCTGGGCCTTTATAATACGCGGTGGGCGCTGCTTTTGCCCACGGCCATAAACACCTGGAACCTGATCGTGATGCGCACCTCCATGGCGCAGGTGCCGGAAAGCCTGGAGGAGGCGGCCAAGATGGACGGGGCAAACGACTTTGTGATTTTGTTTAGGATTATTCTGCCTGTGATCAAAAGC
>CARDPF010000018.1 GCA_948960675.1 uncultured Eisenbergiella sp. | reverse complement strand
ACCAGTCCCCCTTATGCCCAAAGGGGCGATATCGCAAAACGCGATACCGCCCTGTCGTTACTATCAAATTGCGCAGCCGGTATGGCCGTCACAATACCGCCTTTAAGTCCTCGGTCAGCTTCTCCACCCGTTCCTTGGCATCCGCAAGGCTGTTGCCCTTGACACCCATGTAAAACTTAATCTTGGGCTCCGTCCCGGAAGGGCGCGCACAGCACCAGTTATTATCCGGCAGGTCAAAATACAGCACATTGGATTTGGGCAGTCCGGTAGGCCTGGTCGCCCCCGTGGCCATATCGGTGATCACATCCTTCTCATAATCCCGCATCTGCAAAACCTGCAAATCCCCAAAGGCCTTGGGCGGATTTGCGCGCAGCTTGTCCATGATCTGGGCAATCTGGGCTGCCCCATCGATTCCCTTTAAGGTGATGGTATACTGGGATTCCTTATAATAGCCGTACTTCTCATACAGGGCAATCATCTGATCCCAGCAGGTCCTGCCGTTGGCCTTACACCAGGCAGCCATCTCGCACAGGCACATCACGGCCACAACGGCGTCCTTATCCCTTGCATGGGTTCCCGCCAGACAGCCGTAGGATTCCTCCAGCCCAAATACATAATGCCCCTTTTGGGCCTGCTCCATCCATTTGATTTGCTCGCCGATATATTTAAAGCCCGTGAGCACTTCGATGAATTTTACGTTGTAATCCGCCGCAATCGCCGCCGCCATATTGGTGGTAACGATGGTGGATACCATGGCCGGATCCTCGGGCATGGTACCGGTGGCCGTCCGCTCCCGCAAAATATACTCCGCAATCAGCATGCCGGACATGTTGCCGGTAAAGGAAACATATTCCCCGGTCTTGGTATCTTTGGCGTAGATGCCCAGCCGGTCCGCATCCGGATCCGTGGCCAGCACAATATCCGCATCCACCTTCCTTGCCAACTCCAACGCCAGTTTAAACGCTTTTGGATCCTCGGGGTTTGGATAATCCAGCGTTGTAAACGCGGGATCCGGGCGTTCCTGCTCGGGAACCACATATACCTGTTTAAAACCCAGTTCCGCCAGAATCCTTCTGACAGGCTTGTTCCCCGTCCCGTGGAAAGGCGTGTACACAATCTTTAAATCCTCCGCCATCGCCTTGATGATCTCGGGATGGATGATCTGCTTTTTCAGTTCGGCCATATAAGCCACGTCAATTTCCTCGCCGATCATCTGGTACAGTCCGGCTTTCATGGCCTCCTCTTTGGACATGGTTTTCACGGTATGGTAGTCGGTGACGTTCTTCACCTCCGTGATGATTTCCTGATCCTTCGGGGCCGTCACCTGTGCGCCGTCCTCCCAATACACTTTGTAGCCGTTATACTCCGGCGGGTTATGGCTCGCCGTCACCACAATACCGGAAATGCAGCCCAGCGTGCGCAGGGCAAAAGAAAGCTCCGGGGTGGGACGCAGTTCGTCAAAAACATACGCCTTGATGCCGTTGGCCGCCATGCACCTGGCCGCCTCATCCGCAAACTCAGGCGAAAAGTAACGGGAATCGTAGGCGATCGCCACGCCCTTATCCGCGCCGCCCTGTTTCAAAATATAGTTGGCAAGTCCCTGGGTCGCTTTGCGCACCGTATAAATATTCATCCGGTTGGTTCCCGCACCGATCACACCGCGCAGGCCGCCCGTGCCAAACTCCAGTTCCTTATAAAACCGCTCCTCGATTTCGGCCGGATCATCCGCAATCTTTTTGAGTTCTTCCTTCGTCCCCTCGTCAAAGTAAGAATCCTCCAGCCAGAATTTGTACTCCTCCATGTAGCCCATCGCTCTCATACCTCCGTTTCCTATTGACGCTTTCTACAGCACTTCCCCTGCTGCCATACCCGCCGCATCTGCGGGCAGCACCCCTCTCTTTGGAAATCCCGCCGTATGTACGCCTTGTCTTTAGTATACACCATATTTTCAGACTCGTAAAGAAAAGTCGGGCTTGTCCAAGGAAAAATTTGGATTAAAATAAGGGTCGCCCGCCTCCAGTTCCCGCTTCCATTTTTCCCGGAAACGCGCAGATTCCGCCTCGTAGCGCTCTGCCTTTTCCCCCCGGTCATCCAGGCCCCTGGAGGCCGACTCATAGTGATACAGTTCCGCAAACGGGGTAAACACGTTCACATAACCGGCCCTGCGCAGCTTTAGGCAAAAATCCACATCGTTTAAGGATACCGCAAAGGATTCGTCCAGACCGCCGACCTGCATATAAGCCGCCTTTTTCACCAGCAGACAGGCTCCCGTCACCGCCGTCATGTTCTGGGCATAGCACAGCCGCCCCATGTATCCGAGGTTTTCCCGCTTCTGCTTATAATGCACATGCCCCGCCGTCCGGTGCGCGCCAAGCCCGATCACCACGCCCGCATGCTGGATGGTCTTGTCCGCATAGTAAAGCTTACCGCCCACCGCCCCCACATCGTCCCGCTGGGCATACATCAAAAGTTCCTCCATCCAGTTGACGGTGATGACCTGCGTGTCGTTGTTCAAAAGCAGGATATAATCTCCTATCGTCTCCCCGACGCCGAAATTATTGATCTTTGCATAGTTGAAAGCGCCTCTATATTTTACCACCCGGATGCGCGGATTGTTCTGCAGTTCTTCGTAATACGCAAAAATCTCCTTCGTCTCACTGTTGTTCTCCACCACCACAATCTCATAATTTTCCCAGGTGGATTTTTCCACAATCGAAGAAATGCACCGGCGCAGATCCTCTGCATGGTCTTTGTTGGCAATCACAATGGAGATTTTGGGTTCCCCGATAATCTCATAGGAAATTTTGAAAATCGTTTCAAAGGCCCGGGTGCTGGTGATGGTAAAATGCGAAAACCCATGTTTGCGCAGGTGGTCGGCCACCGCCCCCCTGGCAGACTCGACGGCATAAGGCTTTGCGTTGATATCGGACGCCACGCTGCCCGCATGGGCCCTCCAGTAATACAGCAGCTTGGGCACATGCACGATACGCTCCGCCCGGTCTGTCAGGCGCAGAATCATATCGTGGTCCTGACTGCCGTCAAACTTTGTCCGAAACAACTCGTCCCCGTCCAAAAGCTTACGGGAAAACACGCTGAAATGGCAAATGTAGTTATTTGCCCGCAGGTTATCCACGGCGTAATCGGGCTTGAAATGCATCGTGATCATTTTATTGATATCGCCGTCTTTGAAAGTCGCCTCGTCACAATATACATAGTCTGCGTTCTTTTCATTGATGACTTTCACATATTCATACAGCACGGAAGGGTGCAGGATATCGTCATGGTCATACAGGCCGATGTATTCCCCGGTGGCCATCCGGCAACACTCGTTGGTATTGCCCGCAATTCCCCCGTTTTTGGCAAGCTTGCGGTACACGATCCGCCCATCCTCCCCCGCGCGCGCCTGACAAATCTCTCCCACATAGGCGTGGTCAGGGTCGGATCCGTCCGCCAGACAAAGTTCCCAGTTTCCATACGTCTGCCCCTGCACGGAGTCAAGCATTTCCTTTAGGAAATTCTCCGGCGTGTTCCACAGCGGCACCAGAATGCTGATTTTGACCATCCGCTCAAATTTAGTCTCCTCCTGCGCCCTGCGTTCCTGCTGGGAGGGAAAGCTTTCCGTGCCGTAATGTACCATGGCCTTTCTCTCCTCTGCCTTATAGCGCAGCTTTTGCACCACGCCGCCCAGACTGCCGCAGTTTTTGAGCCTGTCCTTTTGCCGGATCACAAAGTGCATGCACTTTCTCGCCGGTCCCGACGCTTTCCAGAGCGGATTGTTTTTGATGCGGTTTAATTTGAAAGTCAGATCGTCCACCTGGTCTTCCAGTTCCGCCACCCGGTTCGCCAGATAAACGGCTTTATAATGCTCCTTTTCATAAGCGTCCCGGTAGTCTTTTTCCCCTTGGTTTTGTTTTTGTGTCTCCATAAAAACTCCTCCTGCGCTTCCGAAATGTTGCCGTTATATCCTGCTTCCACAAAAATCATCCAGTTTCCTTAAAAAATAATGAAAGCTTGGCGACATATTCCTTCCAATATCCATGAACATACCAATTTTTCTTGCACATTCGCATTTAAACATACCGATTTCATAATAGGAGGATGCATTCTTTTTAAGGGCCTGTGAACCGCCTTTATAAACAATATCTGCCAGGATCTCCCAAGTACCAACAATACTATCCTGTACATACTTTAGTAACAACTGCCGCTTTGCCATCGGATATGCATTTAACAGCGCCTCCCTGTCACCCAGCATCCATGCTTCCATTTCTTCAATAGCAATACAAAAAAATACTTGTATTGCTATTTCTAATTGTTGATACATTTGAACTAAATTGTTCTTCAAATCTGCACAATTTTCATTGTCGCTATCCAAAAGGACAAAAATTGCCTTTTTTCCGGGCATACTCCTTAAAGACAAATCCATTCCCCTCAAATACATCGGTAAATCCGTCAATAACCTTTTTGTTTTAATTTCGGATATTCCCTTTGCTTTTGAAGGTATCTTCCCGATTCCCTTAAAACTGTGGATTCTATATGTAACATTTTGCTTATCACATACATATTTATCCATTATTTTTTCTACAAGAATACTTCCTGATTTGTCTTCTATTAAAATTTCGATATAAGTGTATTCTTCCACTTTTTCTCCCATCCCGCCTGCTTTACTCAGCCAAAATAGTCGCTATACCATAAATCCCCCAATGCAACATCCGACTCACATAATTGCTTCACATATGCAAACTCGGATGCCCTGGTAATAGTCGAAAATCCATCTTCCCGCTTTTCCAAAACCCAGACTTCTTCCGGAGACAAAGAATTCACAAAAAAAGGACTGTGGGTTGTAATAAAAAGCTGCTTGGAATAGGTCCCTTTAATACTATTTTTCATTTGTGAAGCCAAATCAGCCAAATATTTATGATATAATCCATTTTCCGGCTCTTCAATGAAAACCAAAGGCCTTGCATCTTTTTCATACAACAGTAAATAGTAAGCGAAAAGTTTCAACGTTCCATCCGACATTTTTTGTGAATAGAAGGGCTTTTCAAATCCCTCCTCCAAAAATTCCAATACCAATTGACCATTTTGTAGTTTGACCGGTTTGATCTCCTTAATGCCGGGAAGTTTGGTCTGAATACTCTTTAATACCTTCAAAAACTCTTTCGGGTCTTCCCTATACAAAAATTGCGCTACATTATTTACATTATTTCCGAGACGATTTAAATATTTTTGAGGTCCGGCATTCGGGATCTCCCTCGCTGCCGTAGGACTAAAATAGCACAAAAACCAATTTTTCAAAAAATTTTTAAATTTTACTATTCTTGGGTGCTCCCTTAACTCCCCAAGCGTGACAATTCCCAACTGTCTGGGGTCTGCCAATGCCACATCTGCCTTTTCCCCGATTTCTTTATTTTCTTCCTCTAAAAATCCACTGTTGTTTCCTTTAAACGCAAATCCTTTTCCATACTCCAGAAATAAAAATGACATTGGCCGTCCATATCTTTCATTCGCCCTTCTTTGGCGTAATCTTTCTTTTTCAACAACCGGCCTTTCATATTTATCCAGATTTATGGATAATTCATACGTAATGGGCGGATCATTGCTGGTTTCCCTATAATATATTTCAAACTCTATCGGTTCCCTGCAGCCTTGGGAAACCAGCTTTTCATATCCCC
Source organism: uncultured Eisenbergiella sp. (assembly GCA_948960675.1). Classification (GTDB taxonomy): domain Bacteria; phylum Bacillota; class Clostridia; order Lachnospirales; family Lachnospiraceae; genus Gallintestinimicrobium. The sequence goes on along the minus strand of CARDPF010000018.1, from coordinate 14,586 downwards.
CTCTTCCGTTTAAATCACATGCAACCTCCACACCTTTATCCAGACAATCGGCAAGAAAACCAAATGCATCTGCCAAAGTACTTTTCCCCGCTCCGCTTTGCCCAATAATGGCATTCATATTTGCCAATTCTTTTCCTTTGCCGTCAAACAACAATTTGCCTAATTTTATATTTTTTAAAGAACCATAATTTTTGATCCTGATTCCGGCTATTCTTCCCAAATCTTCACCCCCCACACAATTTACCGATTTTACATCCGCCCTATTAAGATACCGGACAAAGCAACCAGATATGCACTCCCGTATCACTTCCATTATAACAAATTACTGCCAATAAACAATCCGTTTTCAGCAACAATACCTGCAACTGTTTCAATTCACGTTACTATTCACGCCCCGGGTCACCCCGTCCGTCGTGCCATACCGCGGATCCACCCATGCACCCTGCGCACCGACTTGGGGGCAGCGGTCAACAGCAGCAGATACAGCTTATTTTTGGGTGTGAGAAACGGATTTTTCATGGTATCCGCCACGTGGGCTTGCAGATACCGCTTCACGCCGCAGTAAAAAGGATCCCGCCCTGTCATCTGTCCCACCGGGACATGCAGCATATAATCCAGCCGCTGGAACAGCCCAAAGCGCATGGCCTCTGTCAAAAGCTGCGGATAATGCCTGCGCACCACCTCCTGTGCGTAATCCGCATTGTCCACGATATCCATAAACACCCTGGAAAAATCGTTTTTGTCCTTCTTTCTCGTATTGCTCCCCAGCCGGTAAAAGACATGGTACATCTGGTCAGGCAGGATGTAGACCCCCTCCGTTTCCAACAGCAGTTCCAAAAGCAGGCGGAAATCCTCGTTGAGCTTTCCCTCCGGAAAGCCCTTTCCTGCAAGCAATTCCCTCCTTACCAGCTTGGTGCAAAAAGAGCAGTCCCCCCGGTGCAGCAAAAGTTCCCGCATAAACGCCTCAGACTTACAAAAACAGGCTGCCTTTGGCGGGACGCACACATCCGGGCGGCGTCTGCCCTGCCCGTCGATTTCGTCCCGGGACGCCTGTACGATGGCCGCCCCGTAAGCTTTGGCCGTCTCCAAAAGGCGCGCATACATGTCGGCGTCCACCCAGTCGTCGCTGTCCACAAATCCCAGCCATTTCCCCCGTGCGTTTTGGATCCCTACGTTGCGCGCCGAGGAGGAGCCCCCGTTTTCTTTGTGGAATACCCGGATTCTTTCGTCCCGCTGGGCAAACCGGTCGCACAACTGTCCCGTCTGATCCGTGGAACCGTCGTCCACCAGCAAAATTTCCAAACTGCGGCAGCTTTGGTTACGGATGCTTTCCACACACCTCTCCAGACAATCCTCCACATTATAGGCAGGTACGATGACGCTGACCAAAATCTCCTTTTCCATGCTCACAGCTTCCCTTCGTCATACTTCCAGCGGGCAGACAGCCTTGGCGCCACAGACAGCGGGCCGCTTCCTGCAGGCGCTTCCTGCCCCTTTTTCCATCCTTCATAAAAATCCAGACACCGCTGCGCCGCCGTCTGGGCATTCCACTCGGCAGCGATCGTCCCATAGGCGGCACTCCCCATGGCCTCTGCCCGGTCAGGCCTGACAAGCAGTTCTTCCACCTTGGCCGCAAAGTCTGCATAGCTTCCGTCCCAGTACGTCACCCCGTTTTTCCCGTCCGCAATCAAAAAAGGTGCCGCACCGGTCTGGGCATTGGCCACCGCACAGCAGCCGCTGTTCATGGCCTCGTTGAGCACCGACCCCCAGCCTTCCAGATAATTGCTGGTAAAAAGGAAAATACGGCATTCCTCCATCACGTCCCGCACCCGCTCCGGCGTCAAAAACCCGTAAAAGGTAAAAAAGGAAGACAAGCCCTCCTGCGCGATCCGGTCTTTGAGCTGCCCTTCCAAAGGCCCACCGCCGATCATATGGATGTGAAAACGATGCCCTTTTTTCAAAAGCTGCCCGGCCAGGCGCACTGCATATTCCGGATGCTTTAAATCAATCATCCGCCCGGCCCAAACCATCTGCACCCTATCCTTGTCCCGCCGCTTTTTGGCAGACAGCACGCCGTCCCCATAGGTCCGCAGCGGGGGGAAATATCCAAACTTTAGCATTTTCCCGGGATAGGCATGGATCAGGGAAAAATCGGAGGCCACATAAGCGCCCGCGCACAAAAGATATGCCGGCTGCCTGCGGTATCTCACATGCTCCTTGTATTTGGCCATAAGCCCCCGGGGGGAAACCGCCTTCCACTGCCCCTCCCGGTAAATCCGCTCGCTGATCCGAAACGTCAGCTTTTCTTCCGAAAGCCTTGGCAAAAACAGATCCGTGCGCTTTGTCCAGCCTGCCAGCACCAAATCCGCCTCCTCAATAAGCCTCCTGCAGCGCTCCTCCTCCCGGTAGGACAACAAAAGATACGGGATGTGGGAAACGTCCAGCCCCCAGCCCATCTGCAGGCGCTCCTCCTCCATGGGCTCGGTCTGGATAAAACGATAACCGTCCCCCAGCCTTTGATAGAGCGCTTCCGAAAAGGGAAGCTGGTGATGGTTGATATAATTGGAAATAAAAACGGTTTTCATAAGCCCAAAATCTCCCGGTAAATCTCCAACAGCCTGCGGTAATTTTGCCCCCCGTCGTATCTTTGTAAGGCAAAGGCCCGCTCCCGCGCAGACAGCGCCCGGGCCTCCCTGTCCGAGTCAAAAATCCCAAGCACCGCCCCGGCCAGTTCTTTTGCGTTTCCCTTTTCAAATAAAATCCCGCTGCCCTGTGCCACCACGCTGGGAATCCCCCCCGCCCTGCTGGCCGCCACGGGCACGCCCAAAAGCTGGGCCTCCGCCACGGAGTTTGGCGAATTTTCCACCACGGAGGGGCAGACAAATACATGACAGGACAGATAAGCCTCCTTCATTTCCTCCTCCGAAAGCCGCCCCAATGTCCTGATTTTTCCCCGCAGCTTACAGGTTCTCTCCAGTTTGCGCAAGTATTTTCCATAGGCGGGGATTTTCAACCGGCTCATAAGGCCGCCCGTCCCCATCACGCTGTTTCCCGCCACTTTCACATGGGCGTCCGGATACCGGGCCAAAATCTCCCCCATGGCCTCCAGCAGGAAATGAAAGCCCTTTAAGGGATAGTCCGCCTGGCTCACAAAAATTTCATGCCGGTGACACCGGTCCGGATCCCAGCATCCCGTATAAAAGCTTTCCCGCATGGTCTCGCTCATGAAATGATACACCGCCCCCGGGGCAAGTTCTGCCGTCGCCTCCCGGTCAAACTGCGTCCGCCCCGTAATATGCCCGGCCAGGCGCAATAGCTTTTTCTCCCGGGCAGCCCTTGCAGCAAACTTTTGCTGCTGCTGCCCCATGCTGTCCTGCCTAAGGATATCCCGCAGCGTCCTTTTTTGACACACAGCCCGGGGCAGGCCCGCCATATACTCCTGCGCGATGTTTTGACACAGCCCCTGTATGCCCACCAGCGTGGCCTCCGGGCGGTTCCATACCCTTGCGCAGGCATAGGCATGGGGAAACTCCGTCCCAAAAATATGCAAAAGCTGCGGGGCAAAATCCGAAAGAATCTGCCCGAACCGAAGCTCCAGGGAAACGTCGTATTCCTCCGGGTGCTCCAAGTCCTCCCCGAAGCCGTAACAGGCTACCGAAACTTTTTTCTCCCCCAGAAAGAGTTTTTTCTGCAAAGACGCCAGTTCCCCCTGCGCCGGAAAACAAATCCCCAGCACAAGCTCCCCGTCCGCCTGCGCCAATACCCTCTCCAAAATACCGGAAAGCCAGCCTTCCCGCACACTGTACAAGCTCCCCAGTTCTTTGGCGATAACCGGCAAGATAATATTGCATACCCATAAAACCCGCATACTCCTAGCCCTTTCCCGCAAGCAGTCTGTAAAGCGCCGCCTTCGCGTTGTTATAAATGGCCGCTGTTTTTTGGTTCTGCGCAATTTTGGTCCGCAGCGGCGCAAGGGTCAACAGCAAAGCCATCCGGTACCGCCACGCCTTTTTGGTTCCCAGATACCTGACGGTGATTTCTTTGTGTTCCCCGGCGGATATTTTTACATTTTCCCTTGTCTCGGAAAAGCCGCCGCCCTCATAATCGGCCACCACCAGATCCATATAAACCGCCCGGGCCTTTTTTTCATACAGGCAATAGAGAAAATGCTCATAGTCTGCCCGCACCCGGTACCGCGTATCATAACCGCGCCCTGCAAACAGGCGCGCATCATAAAAGCAGACCTGATGGCAGGGAACGTTTCGGTAACAAGCAAAATCATCCATCCGGGGCGCGGAATGCACCACGCTTCCCTGTCCCAAATGATACTGGTTGCCGTAAAAAATCCGCCCGGTTTCACTGCCGCCCCCTGCCTGGGCATCCCCGATAAAAGCCGCCGCATTCCCCAGCACCCTGTCGTCGTGCAAAAGATCCCCGCAGTTTAAAAAAAGCACATACCGCCCGCCAAGCAGGGGCAGGGCCTGGTTCATGGCGTCATAAATCCCGGCATCCGGCTTTTTTACGATCCGGATCCGGCTGTCTTTTGGCAGCTTTTCCAAAAAGCCGTCCGTCGAACCCCCGTCCTTGACAATCACTTCATACGCCCCATACTGCTGGGAAAGCACGCTGTCCACCGTGGCAGACAGGCGTTTTCCGGGATTTAGGCAAACCACCACGATACTAAAAAAAATCCGATCCATTGATCCATTCCTTTGTTGTAAAAACCCACGTCCGATAGGGAAGCACACGGATGCCGCTGCCCGAAGCCGTCCCCAGAAACCACAAAAAATACCCTGCCGCAAAAAGAAGCGTCACCAAAACGGCAGCCTTCTTTTTTCTCCCCCGGGAAAGCCCTGCAAGCAATCCCGGAATCAACAAAAGCTGGGGCGTGACCACATAATAGGCAATCCGGGATACCAGCGGCAAAAAGGAGGCGCAGGTATAGAGCAGAAAGCCCAAAACACTCAGCTTTAGGGTAAATTGGTTTGCCGGGTTGTGGGCCACACTCTCCCGAAAGCAAAAAGCCGCCAGCCCAAACACAAACAGGCACCGCAGGATGCCCGAGGCATTGGCCATAAGTCCCACGCCCGAGGTTACATATACCGTCCCCACAAATGTGGGATACAGGGCCAGCGCCAGTTCCAAAACCGGCCTTTGCAGTACAAACACGCAGACAGCCGCCATGCCCCCCGCCGCCAGCATCCATCTTTTCCACTCCAGGGCGGCCAGGGGATAAAGCACCAGCACCACCAGCACGGACTTATGGAACAGGGAGGCAAACAAAATCAGCAGCACAAATTTCAAAAACTCACGCCTGCGCACATACGAAAGGCTGTAAAGGGTGAGCGCCAGCACAAAGTAGTAGCGCACCGTGGTAAAGGTACGGAAATACACCCCCAGCAGCATAAACAGGGCGAAGGAAACCTTAAAATCCACGCTCTGACGGTACATGGCCTTCAAAAAGACATACACGGTGGCCATGCCGAATACGGCAAACACCAGCAGATAATTTTCATAGCCGGACAGGGTATACAAAAGCCAGACCACAAAATTAAAGCCGGCTTCCGTCACCACATAAGCCTCGTCCGTTCCCGCATAGATCTCATGGAAAATATCAACGTATTTTCCGTAATCGTTGCCCACCTCGATGCGCAGCGCAGACACCCCGGCAAGCACCAAAAAAATACCCGTAAGACACACAAGCCCCAAAGCCTGCCTGCGCGTTGGCTGTCCCTTGTCTGTCCACACCCCCGCCGTCCTGCCTGCCGCAGGAAAGGCCGCCCTCCCCACAAAACAGGAAAGGAGCACCGTAAGCGCCGTGATCAACCCATAAAAAACCATCCCTCAAAATCCTTCCTTCGCGTCCCGGATTCCTTTTCGCAAAAGCAAAAACGCCTTTTGCAAACCAATTTTACCGCTGCACATCACGGTTCTGTTTTTGCACAAAAAGCGCAGCCCCATACACAGGGCCAGCCTGCCGTACAGCGCACGGTAGAGCACCCCCCTGTCATAAAAAAACTTATCGTCATAACCGCAAAACCAGGTGGAGGGCCTAAAAGCCTCCTCCCCGATTTCCACGGGAATTGCATATACCCGCAGCCCGGCCCGGATACAGTCCCGGATAAACAGGCTGTCCTCCCCGTTGGAATATTTCGCGCCGCCGCCAAAAAGCAGGGAATAGGAGAGGTTCTTTTCATGCATCTTTTGGGTGCGCAAAGCAAAGCTATAAGCAGGATAACGGCCACAGTTATACCAGCGTACCCGGTGGAAGCTCTCGTTCCAGTACGTACGCCTCTCCGGAACCACCTTCACGTTAAAAAGCAGCATATCCGCCTCCGGATGCGCCAAAAAGGCATCCGTCACCGCTACCGCCGCTCCCTCCCGGTACACGATATCCTCATCCGCAAACAGGCAAAACGCCTTGTCCGCCCTAAGCAGCGCATTGTTGCGGGAAAGCCCTACCCCTTTTTCCGCAAAATGGTAGCAGCGCATCCGGTTTCCCCTAAAAGTAAACTCCTCATACCGGTTCTCCCTGCCCTGGTTGATGATGATGCCCTCCGCCTGCAGGTTCATCTTCTCCGCCAGCGCATGCACATCCTGCCCCACTCCGGACACCAGAAACTGCAGCCCTTCCTCCTGTTTCCCCACGCAGATCCTCCTTTATGCAAAATCGCAACAGTGCAGCCTATGGCCTCACTGTTACGCAAAATCACCTTTCTTTTTTCCGTAATAAGCCCGCAGAAACCTTCCGTCCGCCTCCGTCAAAACCACTCCCAGGACCGATACGTCCTGCAGGGCCAATTCGTGAAGCGCCCGTCCCAGCCGCCTGCAGGATGTCCCCCACTCTGCCAGCAAAACCACCGGCGTCTCCCGCAGGGTTTCATAGGCAGCGCCGGGCGTCTCCAACAAAGCAAGCTCTGCCTCCCGAAACGCGCCTTTTTGTGCCTGCCGGTCTAAGTTGGCGCTAAGGGCTACGCCAAAATAGGCGTCCGGCTGTTGCGTCCGGTATCCAAACACGGGGTATGGAAACCTTTTTTCAAAGTCCTGTGCCACCAGAACGGAATCGTCCAGTATATACCAGGCGGCCAGCCCCAAAATCCCGGCGATCAGGCCTATGACCGCCCCCAGTTCCATCGCGTAAAGCACCCGGTTTGGCGCCTCCACCACCTCTGCGGGCGCCACCTTCCAGGCCTCTATCCCGGTAAGCCCCCGGCCCCGCATGGTTTCCCCAAAGGCTGCCATGGCCACATTATAAGCCGCCGCAATCCGGTTGGACAAATCGGCGTCGCCGGTGGTATAAAAAGCCGTCAAAAACTCCGGATCCGAAGCGATCTGCGTGCTGACGGAGGCCTCGATCAGACTGCGGTCCACATCGGGCAGTTGGGCCGCCACCGATTCCATCACCCGGTCGGACCGCATCATATCCCCCCAGGTGTAGGCGTTATACTCATTGATAAACTCCTTTAAAACCTCGTCCTCTTCCCAAATATCATAACCGATGGAATAAAGCACCTCCGCCCGGTACTGGGTTTCCCCCTTTGTGGCCTGCCGCACCAAAAGATACAACGCCCCCGCCATGGCGGCACTGCACAGGGCTGCACAAACCGCCACCCATATCTTTTTTCGCACGCAAAGGACAAACCGCTTCTCGTCCATCCCCTCCTGCCAGTATTCCTGTTCCCTCATAGGCGCCTCATTTCTCCTTTTCGTGCAGTTCCTGCTTCATCGCCGTCACCTGCGCTGCGTCCACGCCCTCGGTGCTGTCCGGCGTAAATAATATTTTTAGCGTTAAAAGCATCAGCTTGATGTCCAGCCACACGGAATAATTTTCGATATAAAAAAGATCCAGTTTCAGTTTATCGTAAGGCGTCGTATTGTATTTCCCATACACCTGCGCATACCCCGCAAGACCTGCCTTCACCTTCATGCGGAAAGCAAACTCCGGCATCTCCTCCATATACTGGGCGATGATCTGGGGCCGCTCGGGCCTGGGGCCTATAAAGGACATCTCCCCCTTCAAAATATTGAACAGCTGGGGCAGTTCGTCGATGCGCACCGCCCGGATAAACTTCCCGATGGGCGTGATGCGGGAATCGTTCTTGGCGGCAAGGCGGGCCACCCCGTCCTTCTCCGCATCCACCCGCATGCTGCGGAACTTGAGGATTTTAAACTCCTTTGCATCCCTTGTACAGCGCACCTGCTTATACAGCACCGGCCCCCCGTCGTAGCACTTGACGGCGATGGCCGCAGCCAGCATGAAGGGAGAGGCAACCACCAGCAAAAAAAGGGCGCAGGCAATGTCAATCATGCGCTTGACCAGCCGCTGCTCCACCCCCAGCGCATATTCCCTGGTCAGCAGAATCGGCGTGTCGAACAGGTGCAGCTGGGTGCTTCCCTTGACAATGACGTCCGGAATCTTGGGCATCATGTACACCCGGATGGAACGGCTGTAGCAGTATTTCAAAAGAACGTTGCGGTCCATGGTATGAATGTCCCACAGTACAATGGCGTCATAGCCTGCCACTTCCCGCTCGATAGCCGCATACCCTTCCCGGATATGCATACAGCCAGCCACCTGGTATTTGTCCTTGCGGCTGCCCAGCTTATTGATGATATCCTCCACCGGCCTCTCCCCATGTACCAAAAGAAGCCTTCTGGGCGGAAAAATCCTGCGGTAAATCAGGTTGCAGATCCAAATCCACACAGCCGAAAACAACAGCTGCCAGACCGTCATGGCGATCATATGCTGTCCGCCCAGCATAAACCAGCCGTACATCAAGGACAGCTGCGCATACGAAATCACATTGACACATAAAAGCGCGAACAGCTGGGACAAAAACAAATCCAAGGGCTTTAGGTAGCCGATCCGGAGTGCCCCATAAGTCTGGGAAAAGAAAAACAATAGCACAAAATACAGCCCCACGATCAGCCGGTGGCCGTTGATGTTAAAACGATTGTGCGTCTTGTTGGCGATATGCTGGTAATAGTAGCGGAACCAGTCATGTCCGTAGAAATAAGTGAGGATACACAGCCCCGTCAGGGACAGCGCCAGCAGAATCAATCTTTTTGCGGAGTCATTTTTTCTCATCTTACAAAGCTGCTCCTTTTTTTCATATGTATAACGGCCCGCCTGCGCTCAAAGGCGGCGCAGCGTCGCACGAACCGCCCAGAAGCACAAATGCCATACGCTTTTTGGCACGGACAGCCCTTCCCTGCGGTACAGATTCCAGATGCGCTCCACTGCCTCTATCTTGTTGGAGGAAAGGGACTTTTTTGGCCGTCTGTAAATTACCAAATTTTCATCCAGCCCTAAGGCCACATGGCCCGCCCGCAAAATCCGCCACCAGGCGGCGGTGTCCTCGCTTTTGACGGCGGGCATATACAAAAGTTCCTTTGGAAGCTTCCCCAAATCAAACAGCACCGTACTGGTAAAAATCACCGTTCTGGACAACGCTTTATGATACGTCAGCCTTGGCGGCACATGCACCACTTTTCCGGTTCCTGTGGCATTTTCGTCTCCGAATTCATAGGAGGTAAAGACAAAAGCGGCCTCCTTTTCCCGCAAAAAGGCCAGTTCCCGCCAAAGCTTGTCCGCCCTCCAGATGTCATCCGCGTCCAGAAAAGCCAGATACCGCCCCGTCGCATGAAAAGTCCCAAGGTTGCGGGCCGCCGCCGCCCCCTTTTCCCCCTCCTTTTGGTTGAGGGAAACGATACGGCCATCCTGTGCCGCAAGCCGCCCGATAACGGCTGTACTATCGTCCGTGGAATGATCATCCACAAGCAGCAGTTCCCAGTCCTGATAAGTCTGCCCCCTGACGGCTGCCACTGTCTCCTCCAGATAAGCCGCCGCATTGTACACCGGCACTACGATACTGATTTTTTCCCCCATCTCACAGTTCTTCCTTTACCAGATAAATCGGGCGCCGCTTCACTTCCAGATAGGTTTTTGCCAGGTATTGTCCCAAAATCCCCACGCAAAACAGCTGCACGCCGCTTACCAGCAAAATAATGCATACCAGCGACGGCCATCCCGCCACCGGGTCATGGTACAAAAGATTTTTGACGATCAGTACCGCAATGGCCACAAAAGCGCAGAGACAAAACACAACGCCCATCACCGATGAAATCGCCAGCGGCACGGTGGAAAATGCGGTAATGCCGTCTATGGAATATAAAAACAGCTTCCAGAAATTGAATTTGGTTTTCCCGTGGGCCCGCTCCACGTTTTCATATTCCAGCCATTTGGTCCGATAGCCCACCCAGCCGAAAATCCCCTTGGTAAAACGGTTGTATTCACACATGGCAAGAATCCCGTCCACCACCTGTCTGGTCATCAGCCGGTAGTCCCGGGCGCCGTCCACGATCTCCGTTTTGGAAATCCTGTTCATAATTTTATAAAAAAGCCGGGCGAAAAAAGAGCGGACCGGCGGCTCGCCCTTACGGGTCACGCGCCTGGTAGCCACGGAATCATACCCTTGTTTCAAATAGGAAAACATCTCGGGCAAAAGCGACGGCGGATCCTGCAGATCCACATCCATCATCACCACATAATCCCCCTTCGCCTTTTGCAGGCCCGCATAAATTCCGGCCTCCTTCCCGAAATTCCGGGAAAAGGACAAAAGGTGCACCCGGCCGTCCTTTTCGTGCAGACTGCGCACCCTGGCCGCCGTTTCGTCCACAGAGCCGTCATCCACATAAATCAATTCCAGTTCCAGCCCCTCGCCCTCCAGAAAAGGCGTATTTTTCAAAAGTTCTTCGTAAAAAGGAAAAACATTTTCTTCCTCGTTGTAACAGGGTACAATTACGCTCAATAACATGGTTTCTCCCGCGTCATGCGGCAAAGCCCCTATACATCCATCCTTACTTTGTCCGCAATCCTTGCAATGTATTCGCTGTTTGTCGGTCTGACAGAGCCGGTAATCCGGCTAAAGCCGAACAGTTCCTCGAAAATATCCGGGTTTCCCCGCTCCCACGAAACTTCTATGGCGTTGCGGATGGCCCGCTCCACCCTCTGCAGGGTAGTCTTGTATTCTTTGGCGATGACCGGATACAGCAGCTTGGTCACGCTTCCCACCAGTTCCATATCCTCTGCGGACAACAAAACCGCCTCCCGCAGATAATAATATCCCCTCAAATGCGCCGGAATTCCCAATTCCAGCATCAGTTCCGACACATACCGTTTCGTTTCCAATGTACTTTTCTTGTCTGCAACCATGGTGCTCCTCCTTTTGCCCTTCTAAACCGACATACGCCGACGTGATATCCCTATTTTAGCACCCAATTGATTGCCGTGAAATGAAAAGCCATCGAGAAATTTCTACAAAAAACGCTCCTTTCCTTCTTTTTCCAACTGTTCCACTATGCGTTTGACCTGCTGCGCCCTGTCAACCGGGCAGACCAATACCGCCTCTTGTCCCTCCACAATGGCCAAACCCTGCACGCCGATCGTGGCGATCAGCTTGTCCTTTGCGTATACCACACAATTGCTGCTATCCAGAAGCAGGGTCTCTCCGGCTATGACGTTGCCGTTTCCGTCCTTGGGACGGACCGCGTCCAGCGCGTCCCAGCTGCCCACGTCACTCCAGCCGAAATCCCCTTCCAGCATGAGCACATCCCGCGCCCGCTCCATAATGCCGTAATCCACGGAGATTTTGGGAATGGCCGGATACACCCTTTGTAAAACCTCCTGCTCCCGCCCGGTTCCCATGGCTTCCCCGATCTCTTCCAGGCAGGTATGGATATCGGGAAGCAGCTGTTTAAAATAGCGCAGAATGGTGGATGCCCTCCAGACAAACATGCCGCTGTTCCAGGCATAGCTGCCCGCCTCCACATAAGCCTGCGCCGTGGCGGCATCCGGCTTTTCCACAAACTCCTCCACCTTCCGGTAAGGCCTGCCCGCAAGCGCCGTGCTTTTGATGTAGCCATAGCCCGTGGAAGCAAAGGTGGGGCGGATGCCCACCGTCACCAGCGCATCCGTCTCGGCCGCAGTGCGCACCGCCTCCTGCATCACCCGTGTATAAGCTGCCACGTCCCGGATATGGGCGTCCGCCGCAAAAATGCACATGATGCCGTCCTCATATTTGCGCATAATCTCCGTGGCGGCATAGCCGATGCAGGCCGCCGTGTTGCGGGCGGCGGGCTCTGCCAATATGTGATCCTTGGCAATCCGTCCCCCAGTGCGCCGCTCCATCATCTGCGCCTGCGCTGCGTTGGTGACTACAAAAATGTCCTCCCGCCCAATAAACGCACTTTGGCGGTCAATGGTCTCATTCACCAAAATATCTTTGCCCGACAGGTTCAAAAACTGCTTGGGCTCCGCTTTCGTACTCAAAGGCCAAAACCGCGTGCCGCCCCCGCCCGCCATAATCACCCCGTATGTCCTCATCTATTTCCGATCCTTTCTTTTATCCCGTTTTTTTCCGGAAACCAAAGCGCAGCGTATCCCCCCGCAGCTCGATGTCCTGCACAATGGGGGAGGACGGAAATTTATCATAGCCGATCTGCCCCCGGTCCGTGGGCACATATACCGTTACGCCGTCCACCTCATACGTCTCTGCCGGATACGTGCCGTAGTCCTGCTGATGCCAATAATAAGGCTGGCCGCAAAACTCCAGCACCATATTACACAGATTATACCCCCTGTAGAGCAAAAATGCTACCAATATCACAAGAAATCCCCAAAAACCTTTGCCCCGGGCCCAAAACTGCACGTAAACGGCCCCAAAGGTCACCAGCGGCAAAAACAAAACATAAAAATACCCGTACCGCACCAGCGGCGCGCCAAACTGCCAGACTAAAAATCCCAGAACTGCCGTGGCCTCCAACACCAGAAAAGCCCCCGTATCCATACCGGCGGTTTTTCGTTCTTTTTTTACCGCCCCAATGGTGATTTCCCCGATGCCTGCAAACACCGAAACCCATCCCCAGACCACCAGCAGCCTGTCCAAAAGCCCCTGCGCCATGAGCCAGTTGGGAAACCATTCCGAAAAAGGCTTGTTTTTTTGATAGACGTCAAAAATTTCCTTGGCATACACCTGGATTTCCGCCGCGTCGGAATCCGCATAGCCCTTTGCGATTTTCCAGTCCACCGGAAAAATATCCAAAAACGTGAATGGGTAAAACAGCCATCCCGAAATCAACACGTTCCGCGCCAGATACGGAAAGGCAATCCCTGCCCCAAGCGCCAAATATCCGGCAATCTGTCCCCATTTACGCTTCGTAACCAGCTGCCAGGCCGGCCAAAGCGCCAGCGCCAAAAGCGCCGCCGCAGAAAGCTTCACCGTCGCCGCATACACCAGACACAAAGACAGCAGGGCATACGGCAGGCTTTCCTTTTCCCCACTCTCCAAAAGTTCCACCCACCGCATCAGCACCAAAAACAAAAGCAGCATGGCAAAATAGTCGGAAGCGGGCGCCACCAGTTCCCGAAAAACCGCCACCAGATAAAAAATACAGCCTATATATAAAAAATCCGAAAGCCGCACCTGTTTCCTTTTGGGCAGGGAAAAAAGGGGCATGCATTTCACCGCGCACAACAGGGCAAAAAAACCCTGCACACCGTGTATGGGATATCCGCTAAGGCCTGCGCCCCCAAACAGGGCGCAGAGGGCAAAGGCCGCGCTGTTATACCCAAACCGGCTGTGCAGATTGGCCAGTCCCGGCACAACGCCATACTCCTCAATCCAGCGGATGCTCTGGGCATGGTAAAGCCCGGTATCGTAATGCATGTATCCCCGGGAAGAGCCGTAGGCAAACAAAAGCGCCAGCAGGCCCCAGGCAAGCAGCCGTCTGCGCCCCGCCCTTCTTTTTTGCCCCCCCAAAAAGGCGGCCATTTTCCTCCCCTGCCCCACTGTCACTGCGCCCACAAACGCCGCCATCCAAACGTTGGCCCACAATCCCACGCCGGCAAACAGGCTGAAATACTGCGCATACACATTCTGCACCAAAAGCCCCGCCAGCATGCAGGACACCGCATCCCAACCCTGATAGCCGCTTTTTTTCGTCAACAGCCGCAGGGTAAAAAAACCTGTCACAAACGCTGTCACCGCGATATAACACCACTGTAAAAGTACCGTTCCCATCTCGTTTACTTCCCCACATACGCCCATCGCCGACGCAAAACAACCTGCCCCATAAGCCAACGCCGTTTTGTTTCGCCCCAGACTTTGGGCGGCATGTCCGCAGGCGGGACGGGGAATTTCACCAAAGCGCCACCCCATTCCAAACTGGCGTGAAACGCGTAAAACTCGCTGCGCTCAAACAGTCCGCGTTTCCCGCCAGGAATGGAACGGCGTTTTGGGAAATTCCGCCGTTTGCATGCCACCATGCGAAAGAAACCGTCTGCCCTGCAAGGCCCAAAACCTGCTTTTGGATTCCCCGTCCCGCCTGCGGGCACGCCGCCCAAAGCCTGAGACGAAACGAAATGACATTGCCAGTCGTAACTCTTTTTCCAACTCAATTATATGCAGGAACCGCAACAGATGCAAGCAAAAGATACAGAACGTTACGATTCACAGCCAATGTAGTAAGTGAACGTCTACGGACGCCGGGAGGGAAATAAAATTCTCCGTCGCCACGCTTTCGCTC
>CARDPF010000017.1 GCA_948960675.1 uncultured Eisenbergiella sp. | reverse complement strand
TTCTGCCCCTGGGAAAGACTGCCGCCGTCCTCCCCGATCACAGTATCGTAGCCGTCCGGCAGACGCATGATAAAGCTATGGGCATGACAGGCCTTGGCCGCCGCCACCACTTCCTCCCAAGAAGCGTCAGGCTTGCCCATCGTAATATTATCCCGGATGGTACCGCTGCGCAGCCAGGTTTCCTGCAGCACCATTCCGTAACCGGCGCGCAGGCTCTTGCGGGTCATCCTGCGGATATCGTTTCCGTCCACCCGGATGCACCCGGATGTCACATCATAAAAACGCATCAACAGATTGATCACTGTGGTTTTGCCGCAGCCGGTGGGTCCCACGATGGCCACCCGCTGTCCCGGCTTTACGGTAAGGTTGAAATTCTCGATCAGCCGCTGTCCCGGCTCATAGGAGAAGAAAACATCCGATAGGGCCACCTTCCCCTGCACCCCGGAAAGCACGGCTGCATCCTGCACTTCCGGAATCTGGGGCTCTTCCTCAATCAGTTCAAACACCCGTCCCGCACAGGCAATGGCATTTTGCAGTTCCGTCACCACGCCGGAAATTTCGTTAAACGGCTTGGTGTATTGGTTGGCATAACTCAAAAAGCAGGAAAGCTGTCCCACGCTCAACCGCCCGGAAATTGCCGCCAGGGCGCCGGTAACGCCCACCCCGGTATACACCAGGCTGTTGACAAACCGGGTGGCCGGATTGGTGATGGAGGAAAAGAAAATTGCCTGCAGGGAATATTTCTGCAGCCTGCCATTAATCTCGTCAAACTGTTCCAAGGCCTCGTCCTCGTGGGAAAAAGCCTGCACCACCTTCTGGTTTCCGATCATTTCGTCGATCAGCGCCGTCTGCTCCCCCCTGGCTTGTGATTGCAGCTGAAACATGGTAAACGTGCGCTTGGCAATAAACGAAGCCACAAGCAAAGAAACCGGCGTCACCACCAAAACCACCAGCGTAATGCCCACATTCACACTCAGCATAAACCCGATGGTCCCCAAAATCGTAATCACCCCTGTAAAGAGTTGGGTAAAGCCCATCAAAAGCCCGTCGGCAAACTGATCCACGTCGGCAATGACACGGCTGACGATCTCCCCATGGGCATGGGCATCAATATACTTCAACGGTAAAATTTCTATTTTCGCAAAAGCCTCGTTGCGGATATCCCGCACAATCTGGTAAGTCATCTTATTGTTGCACACGTTCATGACCCACTGCGCAAGGGCCGTTACCGCAATTAGTACGCCCATCTTTTCCAATATTGTAAATATCTGGGTAAAATCCACCTTCCCTGCCCCCAGCAGGCAGTCCACCACATCGCCGATCAAAAGCGGCAGATATAAGGTGGAAGCCACGGTCAGGGCCGCCAAAAGCACCGACAGCCCCAGAAAAAACCAATACCGCTTCATATAACGCAGTACCTTTGACAAGGTCTGCCTCTGTCTGGAATTGCTCTGTCCTGTCATCTTAATCCCCCATTCTTGCGCAGCCTGCGAATTTGGGCGCAAGCACAAATTTGCGTGTGAAAAATCTTCCGTATATAGATTTTTCACACTAACCTCCCTGCCCGCCATAGCGGGCGTAAATCCCAGTTTGCTGACGCAAACTGCTCGTAAACGCTTCGCTTTTTGCTCCTATCGCCGTTTGATAAGCAACAGCTCAATTCACGGTTGAAAAACTGGCGTATATGGTTTTTCAATTTTCCCCTTCCTTGGCCAAAGGCTTCCGCACCGTATCCTTATCAAACTGGGAATAATAAATCTCCTGATACACCGGACAGTTTTCCAAAAGTTCCTGATGGCTTCCCATGCCCGCTACACGCCCGTCGTCCAGCACGATAATTTTGTCGGCATGCTGGATGGAGGATGTCCGCTGGGACACGATAAATACGATGGGGCTGCTTTCCATGGTCCGGATCGCTTTGCGCAGCGCAGCATCGGTGGCAAAGTCCAGGGCGGATGCACTGTCATCCAAAATCAGCACCCTGGGGTTGCGCACCAGTGCCCTGGCAATGGTGAGGCGCTGCCTTTGGCCTCCCGAAAGGTTCTTGCCTCCCTGCGCGACCTGTGCTTTCAGTCCGCCCTCCTTTTTCTCCACAAACTCCCTTGCCTGCGAAATCTCCAGCGCCTTCCAGAGTTCGTCCTGCGTGGCGTCCTTCTTACCCCAGCGCAGGTTTTCCTCGATGCTTCCTTTGAAAAGGACCGCTTTCTGGGGCACAATGCCGATTTTTTCCCGCAGCGTTTCGATATCGTATGCCCTGACATCCACTCCGTCAATGCGCACGCTGCCCTTTGTCACATCGTAAAACCGGGGAATCAAATTGACTACGCTGGACTTGCCGGATCCCGTACCGCCGATAATACCGATCGTTTCCCCCGCCTTTGCCGTAAAGTCGATATCCGTCAACGCCTCGCTGCCGGCGCCGGCATAAGTCAGGCACACATGGTCAAACTGTACCGAAGCTTTGGCATCCTGCCCATGACCGCCCCCCTCCGTTGTATTTTCCTGCAGGGCAGCGGCTTTCAAGCTGTTTTCCATTTCAAATACACTTTGCACCCGGTTGCCGCAGGCGATGGCCTTCGTCACCGTAATGATGAGGTTGGCCAGTTTCACCAGTTCCACCAAAATCTGTGACATGTAATTTACCAGCGCCACCACCTGCCCCTGGGTCAAAACGCCGGCATCCACCCGCACCGCACCGGTATACAAAAGCAGCACGATGGCCCCGTTTACAATCACATAGGTAACGGGATTCATCAGGCCCGAGATCCTCCCCACGGACTTTTGCAGGCCGGTCAGCGTTTCGTTGTCTGCGGAAAAATGACGCCTTTCCTCCTCTTCCCGGTTAAATGCCCGGATCACCCGCACACCGGTTAAATTTTCCCGGGTAAGCCCCAGAATTTTGTCCAGCGCAGCCTGCACCCTTTTATACATGGGCATGGTCCAAAGCATAATGCCAAACACCACAACGGAAAGCAGCGGAATCGTTACCACAAACAAAAGGGCAGCCTCCACATCCACGGTAAAAGCCATGATCATGGCCCCAAATACGATGAAAGGCGAACGCAGAAACAGGCGCAGCACCAGATTCACCCCGGACTGTACCTGGTTGATATCGCTGGTCATTCTGGTGATCAGCGTGCTCGTCCCCACGGCATCCATCTCGGTATAGGACAGTCCCTGTATATGGGCAAACAGCGCATGCCTAAGCTTCGTGGAAAAACCGGTGGCCGCTTTCGCCGCAAAAAACTGTGCCGTGATGGAACAGACCAGCCCAATCAGGCCAAGAGCCACTAAAACCAGACACATCCTGACCACATAGCCCCGGTTTTGGTTGGCGATACCCGTATCAATAATCGCCGCCATCACCAGCGGCACAAAAAGCTCAAAGAGCGCTTCCAGCATCTTAAACAAAGGCGCCAGAACCGTCTCCCTCTCATATCCTTTTAAATAAACCAGCAGTTTTTTCACGCCGCCCTCCTCCCTTATGTACCGTCCAGGCTGTTACGGATTTTCCGGATAAATCTGTGCGAAATACCCCATATGGGAAACCGGCTCCCCTGCCGCATACAGGTGGGAGGTATCCCCCATGGTCTGGCAGCGGAAATAAGCCTCCCCCTCCCGCACTTCCTCCGTGGACACAATGGTCACGGAGGAAGGGGCCAGGAATACCCCGTGCAGCAGGTTCACCGGGGAAATATTGAGAAGATGGGACAACATAAACAGGGTAACTCCCATATGACAGAACAAAACCGCCGTATCCTCGTTGTGCTTTGCCGTCCGGTACATTTTTCCTTCCCGCACATACCCGCAGGAAGCGATAATGGAGTCAATGCCGTCGCATACCCTCTGATACTCTTCCGCCACCCTCCCGGTTGCCATGATTCCGGCTTTTGCAAAGGTTTCCACCTGATGCATCTGTGCAATTTTTGTCCAATAACCCGGAAGCAAATCCCAGCAAAGCCTGTCCTTTCCGGTTTCCGGGTCTTTTACCGGCGCATGAAATTCCCGCAGCCAGTCGTAAACCACCGCTTCCCTTCCTGCCTGCTTTAAAGTCAGGGATGCGGTATCCCTCGCCCTCCCCAGCGGAGAACAGTAAAACGCATCCACTTTCCAGCGGGCGGTGCGCTTTGCCAAAAGCGCAGCCTCCCGCCACCCTTTTTGCGTCAGCGTATCATGTTCATAATCCGGCTCTGCATGCCTTACAAAAATCAGTCTCATCAATTTTCCCCTTTGTCCACTATTTGTTGCTATTCCAAAGTAATCGTATAGGCCGCCTCAAAGGTGTCGGAAGCCTCCAACACATTTCCCCACTCCCTCTCCTGCAGCGTCCCGCCGAAATTTTCATGGTCGCATCTGCCATACCAGGGCTCAATACACACAAACGGGGCCTGTTTGCCGGGCACGGACCACACGCCGAAAAGCGGGGCGTCAAAGGATACCGTCACATAAGGTTTTTTATCCGGCGTACACAAAGACACTTTCCGCGCCTGGTGGTTTTCAATCACCAGCGCGTCGTTCTCAAACAAATTCTCTACGATCCGCAGATAACCGTCCTCCAGCGGATAGGAGACCACCGTGTCCGTGGCAAGTCCGTTCTCGCCGATCATATGGCTGTTTATCGCGCCCTCTGCGTCAAAATGCAGGTAGTAGTCGGACTGCTTCTCCCCGTCCCGCAGCGGGCAGACAAAAGCCGGATGCCCCCCGATGGAAAAATACATGGTTTCCTTGCCCCGGTTTAAAACCCGCCATGTCACATGAAGATTTTGGCCCTCCAGCTTATATCCCACCTCCAGCTTAAACAAAAACGGAAACTTACGGATGGTCTCCGGGCCGGAGTTTAATGCAAACCAAATTTCATCCTGTTTCATGGAAACCATCTCAAACTCCATATCCCTGGCGAACCCGTGCTGCGGCAGGCTGTAGACGCGCCCGTTATAGCGGGTTTCCTTATTTTTATAATTTCCCACCAGCGGAAACAGGATGGGGGAGGTACGCTTCCAGAACTCCGGATTCGCATTCCACATATACTCCCGCCCGGTTCTGCAGTCCTTAAGGGACTTTAACTCCGCTCCCGCCGATGCAAACAATGCGGACAAATCCCCGCTTTTCAATGCATAAATTCCCATATTCCAATACCTCCTTTTCCCAAAACCGTTACTACCGGCTGCTTTTTGTGTGTGCAGGTTACCGTTCATCAAAAAGGCTGCACCGTAACCTGCGCACCCCTCATGCAGAACCTAAATACCATAAATCCCAGCATGGCGCCCACGCAGTTTAAAAGAATGTCATCCACATCAAACGCGCCGAAAGCCGTGACCAGCTGAAACAGTTCGATACCGCACACCATGAGAAACGAATTGATCAAAAGCACCCACCAATGCCTGCTCTCCTCCTGCAAAAAGGGAAGCAAAAACCCAAACGGCATAAAGCAGACCACGTTTCCCGCCAGATTTTCAAAGCTGTTTAAACGTCCCCAATAGCGGACATACATCTTTATCGTCTTAAACAATGTAAAATTGGCCGTATCCAGCCCCTCCAAAATCACTTCCCTTGTCCAGGTCTGGGTAATTTGGGCAAGCTGCTCCAACGGATATTTAAACACAATCACCTTTAGCAGCACCAGAAAATAGAGAAAAAACACAACACGGATCCTTTTTTGGGTCTTCCGGCTGCATGCATCGTCGCTGCAAAGGCAATGCTGCAATGTCTTCCAGATTTTCATGAACCGATCCTTTCACCCATCATAGCCCTCCTTTACGTATCGTAAAACACCTCCATCAGCGCAAGCCCGCAGGCCGGCGCCAAAAATCCGGCCTGCCCTCTGTCACAGGCCGCAAGCACGCGTCCCAAGTCGGCGGCTTCCCGCATGGAAAGCCCCACCTCCAGCAGGGTTCCCACCAAAATGCGCACCATGTGAAATAAAAATCCGTCCCCCGCAAAAAGAAACCGCACCTCATCCCCCACCCGTTCGATGGCGATGGATTCCACCGTACGCACCGTGGATTTTTTCCCCTTTTTCGCCGAAGTAAAGGATTTAAAGTCGTGGGTTCCGATCAGGAAGGAAGCGGCGGCCCGCATGGCCTCCACGTTCAGGGGCTTTTCCACCTGATAGACGAACTTACGGTCAAATACATGGGGCACGTCGGAATTTAACACCCGGTAGCGGTATACTTTCCTTTTGGCGTGCAGCCGCGCATGAAACCGCGCGTCCACCTCCCTGCAGGCAACCACCGCCACATCCTCCGGGAGATACCGGTTGATTTCCCCCATCAGCTGCCCGGGCGTAAGCGCCGTATCCATGTGGAAATTGGCGGCCTGCCCGTAGGCATGCACACCTGCATCCGTCCGCCCGGAGGCTGCAATTTCCACAGGCTCTCCCGCAAGCTTTGTCAGCAGGCTTTCAAATTTAGCCTGCAGCGTATTTTTCGTATTCTCCTGCCGCTGCCATCCCTGGTAACGGCTTCCTTCATACTGAATCGTAACCAAAAAATTGCGCAAGTTTAAACGACCTCCCAGGGATTTTCTTTTCCTTCCATAAACAGCTTACAGCTGCGCAGGGAATCCAAAACCACCGTTTTTACTTCGTTGTCCGTGTAAAAAGCCATATGGTGGGAGACCGTAACGTTGGGCAGGCTTCTCAAAACCGCCAGTTCCCGGTTATCCAAGATATCGTTTTTGTGGTCGTAATAGTACAGCCCGAACTCCTTTTCCACCACATCCAGTCCGGCTGCGCCCACTTTCCCCTGCTCCAGCGCCCCAATCAGCGCCTGCGAATCAATCAGGCCGCCCCGGGCCGTATTGACAATGACCACGCCGTCCTTCATCTGCCCAATGGTTTCTTCGTTAATCAGGTGGAAATTATCTTCCGTCAGCGGTGTATGCAGGGTGATGACGTCCGCCTCCTTCCAGATTTGGGAAAGCGGGACATATTGGGCATGCCTACAGACATCCGCGCTCTCATGCAAGTCGTAAGCCAAAATCCGGCAGCCAAAGCCGGACAGGTCGGCAATCACCGTCCTCCCGATCCGTCCCGTCCCGATCACCCCCACGGTCAGGTCTTTCAATTCCCTTCCCTGTATCCCTGCAAGGGTATAGTCCTGCATATTGGTGCGCTGCATAATCCGTTTCATTTTGCGGATGCTCATCAAAATCAGCATCACCGCGTAATCGGCCACGCCGTCTGGGCCGTAAGGGGCATTGCCCACACGAATCCCAAATTCCCGGGCTGCCTCCAGGTCAATGTGGTCATACCCGATGGTCCTTGTCACCAGATATTGTACCCCGTAAGAGGCAAAAGCAGACATCAGTCCCCTGTCAATGGGGGAGGTAATGATATCCACACAGGGACAGCCTTTGGCCAAAGCAGCGTTTTTAAGATCCGGGGCGTCCGGGCATGTCACCAGCGTAAGGCCCAGCTTAGCGCTGTAGGCCTCAAACCACTCCTTCTCGTCAAAAGGACGCATATTATATACCGCAACTTTCATATCCGCTCTCCTTTGCTTTGCCCTGTCATTTCCCGGGCTTTTGCCGTTTCTGCTTCTCCGGCGAAAAATGTGCCCCGGCGGTAATCCCTTCCTTGTCTTTGGGCGTCAGGCGGCGGAAATTATTAAATCCCCGTATGAGAATTTTAATGCTCTCTTCCGTGGTGGAAAAAAATCCCGCCTGATACATATTCACCAAAATAATCCCGATGGGCACCGCCAAAATCATGCCTCCCACGCCTCCTACTTTATAACCGGCATACAAAAGGATAATGGTGGGAAGTGCGGGGAGGCCGACGGAATCCCCCACAATTTTGGGCTGGATCAGCTGTCTGGCCAGCTGTCCCACCCCCCAGATAATCAAAAGCCCCAACGCCATCCGGTAATCCCCGCCCAGTATTTTTAACAGCGCCCAGGGAATGAGCACCGTCCCTGTGCCAAGCACCGGGAAAAAATCCAAAACGGCGATCACCAGCGCGATCAGCCAGGAATATCCCACCCGCAAAAACAACAGTCCTGCTGCCAAAAGCACATACATCCAGACCTCAATCTTTAACTGCGCCTTGAAATAGCCGCCCACCGCACGTTTCATGCTGTCGGACAGCACAGTCCACTTTTCCAACAGGCCTTTGGGCATGTATGTACGGAAAGCGTGAAACACCTCTTCCCTCTGCGCTATGAAAAAATAGGAGGAAAGCAGACACATAATCACCGCAACCAAAACGGAAGGAATATTTTTGGCAAAGTTCCCCACCGCTACCACGGTTGGCGTGCCCAGCCCGTCCGCAATACCGCTCACAAACCCCATCAGGGAATCCAAAACGGATGCCACCTGCTCCTGAATCTGCGGGGAAAAATAGTGGGTAAAATTCTCCAGCGTCTTTCCCGCCCGCTCTAGGTCCGCCACCATGCCGCCCCACATCTGCGGGAACTCCCTGGCAAACCCTGCCAGCTGTCTGACAAGGGCCGAGACAATTGCGTACACTGCCCCGACTACCAGCGCCAGCACCGCAACAATGACAATGGCCGATCCCGCCTTCCTGCGGATTTTAATTTTTTCGTCCAAAAAACGCACCAGGGGATTTGCGATCAGCGCAATCACCCAGCCCACCACGAAGGGCATGAAAAACCCGATCACCCGTGGCGCCACAAACACCACCAAAAGCAAAATCACCAGCGCCGTGGCCAGATTCAACAATACCTTCACATATTTTATATACGATTCTTTCATTGTTTTATGCTACCCCTGCGCAACCGTTTCGACTGACCCAACCGGCAACTCTTTTGCTGTTTGGGTTTCGGACAAGGCTGCATCTTCGGACAACACGCTGTCCAGCAATGCATAAATTTCGTCCCTCCCCTGCTTGGACAACGCGGAAAAAGGAATGACCGTGGTTTCCTTTGCGGCCCCCAATCCTTCCCGGATCGCCTTCACCTGCTTCGCCACCTGACTGCGGTTGATTTTATCCAACTTGGTTGCAATGACCACGGGGCGGAAACCGTAATGGGTAATCCATCCATACATTTCCCGGTCGTTAGCGGAAGGCGCATGCCTGATATCCACAAGCAAAAACACAACCCGCAGCTGTTTGGACTGATGCAGGTAACGCTCAATCATTTTTCCCCACTGCGCCTTGACCTTTTCGTTGGCCTTCGCATATCCGTATCCCGGCAGGTCCACCAGATAAAAGCTGGAATTGACATTATAAAAATTGACTGTCTGTGTCTTGCCGGGCTGGGCGGAAATGCGTGCCAGGCTCTTGCGGTTCATCACCGCATTGATCAGGGAGGATTTTCCCACATTACTCTTTCCCGCAAATGCAATTTCCGGCAGGGTATTGTCAGGAAAAGCGCTGCTCACCCCACACACCGTCTCCAAATTTACGCTTTTAATAACCACTGCTTTGGTTCCTCCCTTTTACACTGCAGGTTTTACAAAGGCATGCCCCACCACGTCGTCCATGGACTCCACAAAAACGATTTCCAGCCCGGCCTTAATCTCTGTGGGGATCTCCTCCACATCCGGCTTGTTTTTATACGGTACCAGCACCGTCTTGATCCCTGCCGTCTTAGCGGCCAGCGTTTTTTCTTTCAGCCCGCCGATGGGCAGTACCCGTCCCCGCAGGGTAATTTCCCCTGTCATGGCCACGTCCGCCCGGACCGGCGTCTGGGTCAATTCGGACAAAATCGCCGTTGCCATCGTAATGCCTGCGGAAGGACCGTCCTTGGGAACCGCCCCCTCCGGAATATGGATGTGGAAGTCGTTTTTCTGGAACAGATCCTGTGCCAGTCCGTATTTTTCCCCCACGGAGCGGATGTAGCTGATGCCCGTCATGGCCGACTCTTTCATCACGTCGCCCAGCTGTCCGGTCAGTTCGATCTCTCCCTTGCCGGGCATGACATTCACCTCGATCTGCAGGGTATCCCCTCCCACACTGGTCCAGGCAAGCCCCCGCACAATGCCGATATCGTCCGTCTCATTGGCCTTATCGGCGTTAAACTTACGCTTTCCAAGATACCGCTCCAAATTCCGGGAACTGACCCTGACAGCAGTCTTTTTTTGCTGCAAAAGTTCCCGGGCGGCTTTCCTGCATATCTCTCCGATTTTGCGCTCCAGTTCGCGCACCCCCGCTTCCCTCGTGTAGGAAGCGATGATATCCTGCAGGGCGCCGTCCTGAATCCGGAGTTTCCCCCCCTCGACCCCGTTTTTTTCGTATTGCTTGCGCAGCAAGTATTCTTTGGCAATATGGAATTTTTCGTTGGCCGTATAACTGGTCACTTCGATCACTTCCATCCGGTCCAAAAGCGGTCTCGGAATGGTCTCCACCGTATTGGCAGTGGCAATAAAAAACACCTCGGACAAATCCATGGGAATCTCCACATAATTGTCCCTAAAACGGCAGTTTTGCTCACTGTCCAACACCTCCAGCATGGCGGACGCCGTGTCCCCCCGGTAGTCGCCGGACAATTTGTCGATCTCATCCAACAGCATCAGGGGGTTTTTCACCCCGGCCTGCCGAAGGCCTGCCACAATCCGTCCCGGCATGGCGCCCACATAAGTCCTTCTGTGGCCGCGCACCTCCGCCTCGTCCCGCACACCGCCCAGACTGATACGCACATATTTTTTGTTCAGGGCTTCCGCAACGCTCCTGGCGATGGAGGTTTTCCCGGTTCCGGGCGGCCCCACCAGACAAATGATCGGACTATCCCCGCGCTTGGTCATGGCGCGCACCGCCAGGAACTCCAGCATCCTCTCTTTCACCTGCGAAAGACCGTAATGATCCCTCTCCAGTATTTTCTCGGCCCTGTCCAAATCCACCGTATCCCGGGAAACCTTATCCCAGGGCAGTTCCAAAAGGGTATCGATATACCCCCTCTCCACGGAATATTCGCTGCTGTTGGGATTGAGTGTCTTAAACCGGGCAATCTGCTTCGCAATTTTTTCCTTTACCGCCCGGGATGCCTTCAGCTGGGACAGCCGGTTCTCAAACTGCGCCTCCTCGGACAAATCGTCCTCCCCCAGTTCCTCCTGGATATAGCGCAGCTGCTCCCGCA
Source organism: uncultured Eisenbergiella sp. (assembly GCA_948960675.1). GTDB lineage: Bacteria > Bacillota > Clostridia > Lachnospirales > Lachnospiraceae > Gallintestinimicrobium. The sequence continues at coordinate 9,358 of CARDPF010000017.1, read as the reverse complement.
GGATATACTCTTTCTGGTTCTTTTCCACCCTGCCCTTCATCTTTTCGGACAACTCGGCACGGATTTTGGCCACTTCGATTTCGTCGGACAAGGTGGCGTAAAGCAGTTCAAAACGCTCCTTCACATCCAGCGATTCCAATACCTTCTGCTTTACCTCATAGTCCATCGGCAGGCTTTCCGCAATCTGATCCAGCAATGCCCCCAGACTCTTTAATTCACCCAGATGCCGCAGCAGCGTTCTGCCGGTCCTAGGATAAACGCGGCAATATTCCTGAAACAGGGCCGTAATGTTGCGGCTCATGGCCTCCTGCTCATTGGCATCCGTATCCTGTTCGGACTCTCCCGCCACTTCCACGTCCGCCAAAAGATAGCTTTCCGATTGTTCGTCCAGCCCCAAAAGCACACCCCTGGCCTGCCCTTCCACCAATACCCGCACCAGATTGTCCGGAAGCTTCGTAACCTGCTTGATGTTGGCCACACACCCTACCGGATGCAAATCCTCCCTCTGCGGCGCCTCCACCTCCGGGCTTTTCTGCGCCACAAGAAAAATCTGTTGCCCCAACTCCAGTGCGGTTTCCACCGCACGTATGGATTTCTCCCTGCTTAAATCAAAATGTATCATCATTTCCGGCAAAATGGCCATTCCCCGCAGGGCTACCGCCGGTAATTTTTTTCCTGTCTCCATCCATAACACCCTCTTGCCAAAAACGCGCCGCCCCAAAAGGGCGGCGCAGTCTGTCAACCTATTTTGCCTCTTTGAAGCCGTCCAAAAGTCCCTGTTTTTCCTTGCGAACCACCATCGGCTCGCTTGTACCTTCCACTGCCTCTTTGGTAATAATACACTGTGTAATTGCGGGATCCGAAGGGATCCGGTACATGATGTCCATCATCGTTTTCTCCATGATGGAACGCAGTCCCCTCGCCCCGGTTTTTCTTTCCAATGCCCTGTCGGCAATGGCTTCCACCGCCTCCTCCTCGAAGGTCAGCTTTACATGGTCATAGCCAAACAGCTTCTGATACTGCTTGATCAGCGCGCTCTTGGGTTCCGTCAGAATCTTGATCAGCGCCTCCCGGTTCAAACCCTGCAGGGACACATTGATCGGCACGCGGCCCACAAACTCCGGGATCAACCCATATTTAACCAAATCCTGCGGCGTTACCTCCGCGTAAAGCTCCCCGGTCTCCCGCTCTTTGTTGGAGACCACCTTCGTGTTAAAGCCGATGCTCTTTTTATCCAGCCGCGCCTCCACAATCTGGTCAATCCCGGCAAACGCGCCGCCGCAGATAAACAGGATGTTGGTCGTATCAATCTGTATCAGTTCCTGCTGCGGGTGTTTGCGCCCCCCCTGAGGCGGGACGCTGGCAATCGTGCCCTCCATGATCTTTAACAGGGCCTGCTGCACCCCTTCCCCGGAAACATCCCGGGTAATGGATACATTCTCCCCCTTTTTTGTGATTTTGTCAATTTCATCAATATAAACAATGCCCAGCTGCGCCCGTTCCACCTCATAATCGGCGGCCTGAATGAGTTTAAGCAGGATATTCTCCACATCCTCGCCCACATACCCCGCCTCCGTCAGCGTCGTGGCGTCCGCGATCGCAAAGGGTACATTGATGATTTTTGCAAGCGTCCGCGCAAGGTAGGTTTTTCCGCTTCCGGTGGGTCCTAGCATGATGATGTTGGACTTTTCCATCTCCACATCATCCCGCTCCTCCCTGGCCATTACACGTTTATAATGGTTGTAGACGGCCACCGACAGCACCTTTTTCGCCTCATCCTGCCCGATCACATAGTCGTCGAGGAACTCCTTAATCTGTACCGGCTTGAGCATCTTGATCTGCAGGGAATCCTTCTCGTTTTCTTCCTCGTCCTCTTCCTCCTCGATGATCTCCGCACAGATATCCACGCATTCGTCGCAAATAAATACACCGTCCGGGCCTGCGATCAGCTTGCGAACCTGATCCTGTGTCTTATGACAAAACGAACACCTTACCAGTTCCTCCGTAATTCTGCCTGCCATTTTTATTTTGCTCCTATCTACTTCTCCAAATCCTCACGGGAAGTGATCACCATATCAATCAACCCGTATTCCACCGCCTCCTGAGCCGTTTTCCAGTTATCCCGTTCCGTATCGGAGGCAACCACGTCGTATTCCTTACCAGTATTCTCCGCCATGATACGGTTCATTCTTTCTTTGATCTTTAAAATGTGTTTCGCATTGATCTCAATGTCCGTCGCCTGACCCTGCGCACCGCCCAAAGGCTGGTGGATCATGATCTCCGCATTGGGAAGCGCCATCCGCTTTCCTTTCGTACCGCCCGCCAGCAAAAACGCGCCCATGCTTGCCGCCATGCCGATACAGATTGTGGATACGTCGCATTTGATGTATTTCATCGTATCGTAAATCGCCATGCCCGCAGAAATGGAACCGCCCGGACTGTTGATATACAGCTGGATGTCCTTATCCGGATCCTCCGATTCCAAAAACAAAAGCTGCGCCACCACAAGGCTCGCCGTCACATCGTTGACTTCTTCCCCCAAAAATATAATCCTGTCTTTCAACAGTCTGGAATAAATGTCGTAGGAACGTTCCCCGCGGCTCGTCTGTTCAAGGACATAAGGTACTAAACTCATTCTGGCACTCTCCTTTCCTCTTTGACCGTTACTGCTCTTTCTCTACCGCCTGCCCTACCACAAATTCGGCGGCCTTTCTCACCGCAATGTCTTCCATGACCTGCTTCTTGCCATTCTCGCCAAGCATTTCCCGCACCCGGTCGGCTTCCATTTTGTACATCTCGGCCATCTTTTTGACCTCTTCGTCAAAGTCCTCTTCCGCCGCCACAATGTTCTCCGCCGCTACTACCGCCTCCAGCACAAGGCGGGACTGGATCCGCTGCATGGCCTGCGGTTTGGTCTGCTCCATCAGCTTCTCACGGCTTGCGCCCGTAAACTGGAAGTACTGCTCCATGGTAATGCCCTGCATCTGCATCCTCTGGGCAAAATCATCCACCATCTGCCGCTGCTGGGTCTCCACCATCGCATCCGGAATCTCCATCTGCGCATTCTCAATGATGGCCTTGACCACCGCGTCCTCCTTCTCCTGCTTCGCCTCCGTCTCCTTCTGTTCCAAGAGGGTCTTGCGGATGTCCTGCTTGTATTCTTCGAGCGTTTCAAATTCGGAAACTTCCCCGGCAAACTCGTCGTTTAACTCCGGCAGCTGTTTCTCTTTGATCTCTTTGACCGTCACCTTGAATACGGCGGGCTTGCCTGCCAGTTCCTCTGCATGGTATTCCTCCGGGAACGTCACCTGTACCTCACACGCCTCGCCCACAGATTTGCCGATGAGCTGTTCTTCAAATGTATCAATGAAAGAGTGGGAACCGATGGTCAGGCTGTGGTTCTCCCCTTTGCCCCCCTCGAAGGCCACACCGTCCACAAACCCTTCATAATCAATGACGGCAATATCGCCATCCTGTACCGGCCTGTCCTCTACGGTTACGGTTCTGGCGCTGTTCTCCCTCTGCTTTTCCAGATCCGCATTGACCTCTTCCTCGGTCACGGTCAAATCCGCCTTTTCCACCTCTATTCCTTTATAAAGGCCAAGGGTAACTTCCGGCTTGAGCGCAACTTCCGCCGTAAAGATAAAAGGCTTTCCCTCTTCGATCTGCACCACGTCGATCTTGGGCGCGGAGACAATATTCTCCGTACACTCCTCCAGGGCGGCCTCGTAAGCGTCCGGGATCACCGCATTGGCGGCATCTTCATAAAAAATATCCTTGCCGTACATCTGCTCAATCATCTTCTTGGGCACCTTTCCCTTGCGGAAACCCGGTATCGAAATCTTTTTCTTATTCTTCTGATAAGCGGCCTCCACTGCCTTGGAAAATGTTTCCGCAGAAACCTCAATCGTCAGTTTCGCCATGTTCTTTTCGAGTTTTTCAACCTGTAAACTCATGCTCTGCATCCTCCTCGTATTTCATTTGTGATATTTTTTGATCTCTCTCAAAAAGGATATGACTGTCGTTTCTTTTTATACATTTTGCCGTTCATTCCTTTTCCCGACAGGGCATACCCACAGTCATTTTACGATTATAGCATAGATATTCCCAAAATACCAGCTTTTTTTAGCGGCTGCGGTGCGTATCGTGCGTATCCATTACCGTCTGTTACAGCTAAGGCTCACCTGTTGTCAGTCTAGTACAACAGGTATGACAAGGGAATACGAAATTTTTGACTTCCCTCCTCCTCTGTGCTATAGTAATAGCGGCTCTTTCATGTAATATGCGACCTGACGCGAGGGATATCCTATGCACCCATTTCATAAAACACCAAAACACGGCATTGCGCTTTTTCTTCTTTTGCTGCTCTGTGGTACCGCCGCCTTTTTCGGCTGTGGTACGAAACAGGATGCCGCCCAAAAACCATCACCGGACACGATCGTGCGGATAGGCGGGTTAAAAGGCCCCACCACCATGGGACTGGTGAAGCTGATGCAGGACGCCGGGCCTAAAAGCAGCGATCACAGGTATGATTTCACCATGGTGACGGCAGCGGACGAGCTGACCGCCCTGACGGCTTCGGGGCAGTTGGATATCGCCCTGCTGCCCGCCAATGCGGCCGCCATCCTTTACCAGAAAACCCCAAAAGCCATTTCCGTCATAGACGTCAACACGCTGGGCGTTTTGTATCTGGTATCCGCCGCCCCTTTGGGGGACGGTCTGGGAAGCCTGCGCGGTAAGACCGTCTACCTGCCCGGAAAGGGCACCACCCCGGAGTATGCCCTGCGGTATCTTCTGGAAGTGTCCGGGCTTTCACCGGATGACGTATCACTGGAATTTAAATCCGAGGCCGCAGAGGTTGCCTCCATCCTCGCCCAAAACCCGGATGCCATCGGCCTGCTTCCGCAGCCCTTCGCCACAGCCGCCCTTGCCCAAAACAGTGAACTTTCGCTTGTCCTAGACCTTGCGCAGGTGTGGGACGCCTACCGGACCGAGGAAAATCCCGGCCGCCTTGTGACGGGTGTAACCGTGGCAAACCGCGACTTTCTGGCCGCACACCCGGACCTGATAAACCTTTTTTTAACGGAGCATGAGGCGTCCATCCGTTTTACGGCAGACGACCCGGACAGCGCTGCGGCCCTGATCGCCGATACCGGCATTGTGGCAGATGCTTCCATTGCGAAAAAAGCCCTTCCTTATTGTAATATCACTTTCCTTTCCGGAAAAGACTGCCGGGAAGCATTGGAAGGCTATTTGCAGATCCTCTATGCGCAAAATCCGGCTTCCGTCGGCGACGCCCTGCCGGATGACGATTTTTATTATATGCCTTAGTTTCCTAAAAAGGAGTTTCGCTTCCATGAAAACCCGCCAATACCGTCCCCAAAAAATCTGCATTTTTCTGTTTTGGCTCGCCCTGTGGCAGCTTTTTGCTTTCTTGGTTCCAAACAAAATCCTGTTTGCGGGCCCCCTGCAGACCCTGCGGGCGCTGGCAGGGCTCTTTTGCACCTCCGCGTTTTGGAAAGCGGCTGCATTTTCTTTTTTCCGGATATGCGCCGGTTTTTTTCTGGCCTTTTTGACAGGACTCTGTACCGGTTTTTTTTCCTTTGCTTTTCCTTTTCTGGACAGCCTTCTCGCCCCGCCCATCCAGCTGATCAAATCCGTTCCGGTGGCCTCCTTTGTCATCCTCGCCCTGCTTTGGATCGGTTCCCGGAATTTATCCGTGTGTATCAGCTTCCTGACCGTTTATCCGGTCATTCACATTCACACCCTTGCCGGGCTCAAATCCATTGACCCGCAGCTTTTGGAGACGGCACAGGTATTTTTTGTCCCACTTTCCCGAAAAACTTTCTACTTATACCGTCCTTTTTTGTATCCGCACCTGCGAAACGCCTGCCGGACCTGCGCAGGGATTGCATTTAAATCCGGCGTTGCCGCCGAGGTGATCGGCGTCCCGGACAGCTCTGTGGGGGAAGGGCTCTATCTTTCCAAAATCTATTTAAGTCCCCAGAACCTGTTTGCCTGGACGCTGGTCGTGATCCTGATGAGTTTTCTTTTTGAAAAACTGTTCTTGGTCCTCCTGCACAACTTATGCAAACGATTTTGACAAAGAAAGCGCACAGGGCACGATTTTGCCTTCGCCAGATTATGGCCAAACTGTTACCGCATTCCAAAAGCCGCCGACATTTTTCCTTAAAGGAGTACAGCAACGATGCATCCCCCCAAAATCATCTTTCAAAAGGTATCCAAAAGCTACGGCACAAAACAGGTCCTATCCGGCCTTGACCTGCATTTTTTGGACGGCCACGCCTATAGTCTCTGTGCGCCCTCCGGGGCCGGCAAAACCACCGTTTTGCGTCTTCTTTTGGGTCTGGAAAAACCCGACTTTGGCTCCGTCCTAAAAGATCCCGGCTTTTTTAGGGCATCCGTGGTATTTCAGGAAAACAGGCTTTTGGAGGACTGCAACGCCCTGCAAAATATCCGCTTTGTGGCCGGAAACCGCTTAACAGACCCGGAATTGACCCTAAAGCTTTCCGCACTTTTGCCAAAAGACAGCCTCACCTGCCCTGTCCGCCAGTTTTCCGGCGGTATGAAGCGGCGGCTGGCCATCCTGCGCGCCCTCCTTATCCCAGCCGACTTCTATATTATGGACGAACCCTTCGCCGGACTGGACAACGCCTGCAAAGCGGATGCCATGCGCCTCATCCAAAAAACCACCAAAAATAAACTTCTGATCCTCGCAGGACATGAACCTGTGGACGCCTCGCTTTTACAGACACAAACCATTTTTCTTCCCCGCTCCCCCAGCCTTCCCTGAATCCCCATTGCTTTGCGCCGTGTCCGCAGGCGTGCCCTATCCCCGGCCGGTTTGTTCCGCATGTCCACATGCAGAACGGGGAATTTCACCAAAACGCCGTCCCATTCCTGCCGAAAAACGCGGGAACTCGCTACGCTCAAACAGTCCGCGTTTTCCGGCAGGAATGGGACGGTGTTTTGGAAAATTGCACCGTCTGCATGCAACCATGCGGAACAAACCGGCCGGGGATAGGGCGCGCCTGCGGACACGATGCCCAAAGCCCGGCGGATGCATTATGGATGTAATGTTTTTTCCATGAAATACCATAATAATTTAAAAAGCGGGGTACATACTAAGGTCAAGATAAGTGATGACAAAAAACGCGAACCGGTAAAGGCATCTGCAGAGCCGCTAAGGTAAGCGAAAACGTCAACGCTTATCTTGCGGCAGGCAGACAGTTTTTATACTGGACGCAGCCATAAAACAAAAACCAAACGTTATGGAGGTGAATAAAAATGGCTAATTCTTCTGGTAAATCTTCCAATAGAGTAGAGGTTCCTGAAGCAAAGGCAGCTATGGACAGATTCAAGACCGAAGTGGCTTCCGAACTGGGTGTAAACTTAAAGGAAGGCTATAACGGCGACCTGACGTCCAAAGAGGCCGGTTCCATCGGCGGCGAAATGGTCCGCAGGATGATCAAGAAGCAGGAAGAAGAAATGAAATAAATCTGCTCTTACAGCAAAAGGCTGTTGCACTTAACGTGCAACAGCCTTTCTCATGGTTTCCTCCCGTCTCTGACGGGCAAGGTACTGAATGACATCCCGCCGCGTGACGATACCGATAAAAACCTTATCGTCATCCACCACCGGGACGAAATTCTGTCCCGTTACTTTCTCCAAAAGCCCTTCCATGTTTTCATTGGCATAAACCGGCTTATTGTCATAATGTCTCGGGATCCCCATGACGGAGATCTCTTCCATCTCCCTCATATCGGGAAACCCCCGGCGGCGCAGTCCCCAAAGCACATCCCCATCCGTCAGCGTCCCTATGTACCTGCCGTCTGTAGACAACAGCGGCACCGCCGCATAGCCATGATGTTCCATTTTCTCCAGCGCCTGCCGCAGCGTATCGTCCTCACGCACATAGGCGACTTCGCTCTTGGGTGTCAAAAAAAACAGTATGTTCATGTCAATCCAATCCGCTACCTTTCGTAAACAATGTTTCCTGACAACTCTGCGGCCGCCTGACGGGAAAGCAGCTTCTCCACGATGAGTAGTCCAAACGCAATCGCCGCTCCCATTCCCTGTCCCGTAATCACATTGCCGTCACAGACTGCGGGCTGCGCTACTACATCCGCCCCCTCCAAATGTCCTGTAAAAGACGGATAGGCCGTCGCTTTCTTCCCCTGCAGATACCCCCTGTGTCCGAAAATACTCGGTGCCGCGCAGATCGCCGCAATCCATCTTTCCTCCCGGTAAAAGCGGTCCAGTTCCTCCATCAGGCGTTCACAGTTCTCCAAATTCCTCGTACCCGGCATACCGCCAGGCAAAACCAAAATGTCAAAACTGTCAAAATCCGCTTCCGAAACCGTCTGGTCCATCTGTACCGCAATGTTGTGGGAACCGGTTACCGTCCTGTCGTCCCCGACCGCCACCATGCTTACTTCCATACCGGCGCGCCTGCATAAATCCACGACAGTGAGCGCTTCTATCTCCTCATATCCTTCCGCAAAAAACACTCCTGCCTTCACCATAAAATCACCCGGCCTTTCCCCGTATGCCGGACAAACCATGAAAGCCTATGCCCAATGGATTATGTCAGCCAAACCGGCAGGCACCGGTCTGCCGTGCCACCAAACAACAGCCTGCAAAGATTATCCTGATACAATCATTATATTCCGTAAAGCCTTCTTGCAAGAACCTTACCGTACTTTTATCATACCAGATTTTGTGTAAACTTTAAAGGGGAAAATATGAATTCTTTATAAAGATTTGCACAAAAATAGATTTTTATGATACAATTAGCACAAAATGAATACGCAGAAAGGAAACCGGACATGGAAATCGAACGTAAATTTACCATTAAACAGCTGCCGGAAAATTTGGAAGCTTATCCCTTCCACCAAATCGAACAGGCCTATTTAAACAAAGACCCCGTCGTCCGGGTGCGCCGTCAGGACGACGCATATTATATGACCTATAAAGGAAAGGGGCTGCTTGTCCGGGAAGAATATAACCTTCCCCTAAACCGCCCCTCCTACGAACACTTGAAAGCCAAAGCCGACGGCCTTGTCCTCTCCAAAAGACGCTACCGGATCCCCCATGGCGCCTATACCATTGAACTGGACGTCTTTGATCCCCCCATCGCCCCCCTGATCCTTGCGGAAGTGGAATTTCCCACCGTAGACGAAGCCAACGCCTTCCTTCCACCCGACTGGTTCCTCGAAGACGTCACAAACGACCCCGCCTACCACAATTCCAACATGGCCCTGGGCACCTTGCGGCCTGCAAGGTAAGACCGCCGCTACCCACGGAAATCAATTAATTTAGATCGGAAGAGCACACG
>CARDPF010000016.1 GCA_948960675.1 uncultured Eisenbergiella sp. | reverse complement strand
AATTTTCAAGCGGTAAATACTCAATTGCATTCTACACCATTCGACAAGCCTTTACAAGTTCCCGGCAAAAAAATACACAAAACCCGTAAATAGTAACCAGTTCACCCATACACCAGCAAATGCCGCACCAGCTGCAGCACATTGAGTACAATTCCTGCGCCAAGGCAGGCATACAGCGCTGCCCGGGCCGCCCATTTCCCGTCGAAAAGCGGGCGCAGTTCACTGCACAGGCACACGCCGATCAGAATAAAGGACATATACAGATAAATCACCGTCCGCAGCATGGACGTCACCACGGTAGGGGTCAGTCCCACCACTAACTCCGGAATGCAGCCCACCGCCAGCACCGCAAGGCTGATAAAAAACAGCCGCTTCTGCCCGCAGATCCGGTATACGCTTGTGAGAAACGTCCCGATCCATACCGCCAGGCTCACCAGCAGCGCAACCTGCTCCCAAGTATCCGCCCCACCCGTAAGCAAAGGCTTTGGCACCTGATACGTAAACACCCGGCTCCCCCGCAGGTAGCACCCCAAAAAATACAGGCTCCAGGCCATATCCAGCACCACCGGGCAGGCCGCCAATACCCGGTATGCGCGCTTCTCCTTCTTCCATACAACGCCTGCCAGACATAAGGCGGAAACCATAAAGAAAACCGGGCTGGGGATGGAGACAAAATGCATAAAAGCGGTAACGGTTCCCATCCGGACTTTATCCCAAAAATGCAGTTCAAAAAATTCGGGCATCCAAATATCCGCGTCTTTTAGCGGGCGCAGCTGGTTGCCCGGGCAGCGCAGAATGTACAAAAGCATCCCTGCGCCCACTGCCAAAAGCAGCCATAGCATGGCCGGGGCCTTTTTTTGCTTTTTCCCGGCCTGCCAGCCTATGGCCAGCAGGGCCGCCGCAAAAAGCAGGGCCGCCATACTCTCAAAGCTGGCGGCATACAATGCCGCCAGTACCGCCAATACCGTCTGCAGCGCCGAGGGCCTTTCCCCTTTTACCACCACGCCAAGCATCCGGTTTCCGGCGTAAAGTCCCAGGCTTACCACCCACAGGTAATTCATGGTGGTAGCCATCCATCCGGTACAGGCCATGGTGGAAAACGGATACGCGCACAAAAACAGCGCCAGCAGACAGCCTGCCTTTTTGTCCCCGATCCCGAATATGTTTTTTAAAAGCCATTCCAGATCCCAAAACAGCAACAATACCATCCCGACGTCCGCCGCTTTCCAGACCACATTGGGCAGCGCCGCGATCCCGGCCAGCGCCATTTCAATAAAAATCCGGGAAGACCATACCTCATACCGCATTTTGGTATAGGCGATCATGTCCCCCCCGTATTGCTTCCAGATTTTCATAAAATACGCGTCGTCCCAGTAATCGGTGTGCATAAAAATATGAAACACACCAAAAAACGCCAGCAGGAAAATCTCCGCCTGTTTTTCCTTCCAAAGCTTTTTCATCCGTCCTCCCCGTCCGCCCGGACAATCATCTGATCCGCTGCATTTTCCCGGCATCACTTCCCCTGACAATGCTTTTCCTTGAGCAAAACCCGGTCCATTTTCCCGTTCTTGTTCATGGGTATCTGCGCATAGTGCGCATAGCGGTTCGGCCACATATATTTGGGCAGCGCCTTGGCCAATTCCCCCACAATTTTTTTGTCGCAGGCTTCCCTGGCCTGATAGCAAAGCACGATCTTTTCCCTCGCCTCGTCATAGACACAGCACGCCGTGTCGATAAAATCCAGCGCGTTTACCGCTATCTCGATCTCCCCCAGTTCAATCCGGTGTCCCATATGCTTGATTTGGAAATCCTTGCGGGCGGCAAAATACAGTTCCCCGTCCCCGCCATACTGCCCCAAGTCCCCCGTCCGGTAAATCGTCTCCGGATACCAGGGATTTAAGGGATTTTGTACAAAGGCCTCCGCCGTTTTTTCCGGATTGTTATAATAGCCCAGGCCCAGACACGTGCCCTTCACGCAGATTTCCCCGATCCTTCCCGGTTCCTCCCTGGATATCAGGCTGTTTTTCTCGATATCCAGCAAAAATACCTCCGTGTTGCCAAAGGCCGTCCCGATGGGCAGGTTTTCGTCGTTGGAAAAGGGCCTGTCCACCATATAGTAGGAGCAGTTACAGGTGATCTCCGTAGGTCCGTACAGGTTCACGTGCCGCGCCCCGTCCACGTTTTCCCTCCAATAATTGAGCACCTTGACGGGCATCACCTCCCCGGAGAACATCACCAGTTCCAAATATTGGGGGCGGCACTTGGAAAATGTCTTGAAATTCGCCACAATCCGCAGGGCCGAGACCGCCCAGATCACCACATTGACCCGGCGTTCATTCATATAAGGAATCAGCTGCCCCGGAAAGGAAAACAGCTGTTTGGGAATGATTTCCACCGTCCCGCCCAGACGCAAGGCATTGTAAATATCCTTCACGGACACGTCAAAATCAAAAGGCGCCTGGTTCCCAAACACCGGCTCTTTGGGAAACGGAAAGGTTTTCCCAAACTGCTCCACCAAATCAATCACGCTGCGGTGGCTGATCAATACCCCCTTTGGCACTCCCGTGGAGCCGGACGTGAAAATCGCATACAGCGGATCCGTGTCCAGCGCCCGTCTGCGCACCGCCTCCAGCCGTTCTTCGCAAATCTCCCCACCACAAACGATGTCCCCATAGGACGCCGTCGGAAAGCCTTCCCATGCCTGTCCCCCGACGGAGCGCAGTACCAGCACCGGCCTAAGCGTATCCAAAATCAGGCGGATCCGCTGCCTGGGCATCGTATCGTCAACGGGAACATAGAAATTGCCGCTGTAAACCACCCCCAGAAACAAAACCAGGCTTTCCACGTTGCGGTCAATGGACACTACGATGGGACGGTTCCGGAAATCCCCCTGTGTCCCGATGAAAGACGCAACCTGTTTTGCCTGCCGGCACAATTCCCCATAGGACAGGGCCTTTTCGCTGTCTTCTACCGCCATCTTTTGCGGCATCCTCTTTGCGGATGCCTCCAAATATTCCAGCACATTTGTGATCATCCCCGGTTCCTCCTTTCGTACAGGGTAAAATCCTGATTCTCACACACCACGACATAATCGGCCTGCAAATGACACCGCATCATGGGATTTTCCAATGACGCGCCGGTCTTGGCCACAATCCATTCCGGCGGCTCTTCCTCCATCATGCGGCCGATTTCCTCTTCAATTGTAGGAACCAGTTCCATGTAGTGCTCCTGCCAGCCGCAATATTTATTGCAGGGCATGATATCCGTCATCGTGTACCACCGCATGGGTACCTCATATCCCCACACCCTGTCCCGCTGCTCCTGTGGAATATGTGCCGCCGTTTCCGCCGCATGTTCCCACACGGTGTGGTCAAAAGCCTGGCGCGCCATCTCCCCTGCCGCCTGCGGCAGCTTGTAGAGCGGGTAGGCAAAACAGACCAGCAGGACAGCCGCCGCCAACAGCCCCCTTTTCCCCTGCAGCTTCTTTTTACGCCAATGCCTGTCCAGCTGCCAGACCCCTGCCATCACCCCGGGGGCCAGCAGCATATAATCGTGCAGGGTGCTGCTTCCCATTCCTAAAGTAACGCACATTCCGGCGGTATACACACCCCAAAGCAGCCATAGTCTCTTATTCTTCTCCCCACTTACAAAAAGCGCCGATAGGGGAAGGGCCAGAGTCAGCAAAAACAGTGTCCCCGCGCCAAACCCAAATCCTTCCGTGCCGTAAACAAATCCGAACACAAAGGTACAGTACAGCATGTTCCCCGCTTCCCCAAAGCTGCCAAAGACCGCCAGCGGGACAAGAAACGCAATTACCGTCCCGGCCATAAAAGCGGCCGCGTTCTGGGCCAGGTTTTTCCACTGCCCCATTGCCGCCAGACAGGCGGCGACCGCAAACACCACCGCGCAGAGCAAAACCGCGTTGGTAATCCGAATCAAGGCAAGCACCCCGAAGCTAAGACCATACCAGAAAGCATAACCTGCCTTGTGATGCCGTTTTTCTTCCGCAAAAAATTCCATGGATAAGTATAGGGGGAAAAACAAAAACGCCAGGCTCCACTCCTCCGTCAGGTTCCCCCCTTCCATCGTGGCTGCCAGCAGGATCCCAAAGGGCACAAGCACCAGCAGGTTGTGCCAAATCCCGCTGCCCTGATAATACTTTGCATAGATTTTTCCCAGCAGCCACAAAACAACTCCCATATTGACGCACTGTACCAAAAACACGCCGGTTTTCCCATAGCACAACAGCTGCCCGATATACTGGAAAAAAAACAGCCAGGGTCCCTTCATGTCAAAAAAGTCCCGGTAGGGCAAAAGCCCCTTGGTCATGCCCGCCCCCACCAATTGGAAAAACGCCGAATCCCACCCATGGGCATAGGGAAACAGCGGACTTGTCATATAGGAAAACAACAGTAAAAATACCAACCCGGCCGCCCAAATTGCGGCCTGCGCCTTTTTTCTCATGAAATTTCCTTCCATATTCCGTATAACCTTTGTCATTTGACAGAAATGCCAATTCCCAATATAATGATAGTGAACGACAAAAATTTTTGTTTTTGGCGTTCACTGCGCCGATTTTGCGCTGTGCAAAGCGCAGCATTTACCTTTGCAAAATCGTGCGCATCCCCCGGAGGGGCTATAAAACCTACCATGATCACAGAAAGGGGAATGCTTATGCAGACACAGCCAACCAGCCGGGACCCATACATTGATGCCCAAAAAGGAATCGCCATCTTACTGGTGGTGACCGGACACAGCATCTCTAACCTCACCAATCTGGAGTTTTTGTTCAACTTCATCTATTCCTTCCACATGCCGCTTTTGTTTTTCTGGTCCGGCTATCTGGAAGAAAAGGGGTATGCCAAATACCGAAACGCCAAAGGCCGGATGCTTGTGAAACGCACGGCCACGCTTCTGGTTCCCTATCTGCTCTGGACCGTTCTCTATTTCTTTATCCGAAACGGCGTCCAAAACGTGCAATGGGCAGAACTTGCCACCCGCATTTTGGGCTATGGACAGGACTGTTTATGGTTTCTCGCCGCCGCCTTTGGCCTAAAGCTCTATCACCTGGCCTTCTGGCTCTTGTCCGAGAAGACCGACCGGCTTCTTCCCGCCACACTGCGTCCGATGAAAAGCCCGCTTTTAGCGCTGGGAATCTGCGAATGCATCGTGATTGCCCTGGCCCTGCTCACCGGACATCCCACCCTCACCAGCATGGTCACATACGCGGTTCCGTATTTTGCCGGCGCCCTGCTCATCCGGTTTCCCGGCCTCACCGGCTTTTTGCAAAAAATTCCGGTTCTGGCGCTTGCCCTGTTGGCCTATATGGCTGTCTTTCCGTTTTTTTCATTCCGTGACACCGGATATTCCACCCAAATCCAACGGATTTTCTTGTCCCTGTGCGTCATCGTCCTTCTCTACGGCGGCAAAAGGTTCTTTTCCTTTCTCCAGCGCAGCCGGATGCTGTGCCTTTTTGGGCGGCGTTCCATGGAAATTTACCTGCTGCAGACGTTTTTCATCGATCCGCTGAAATTTTTCTATGCCTACACCGATTCCCCCCTGCTATTGGGGCTCTGGAGCATTGCCAGCGCTGTCCTGATCGGGTTTTTAAGCATCGCCCTGTCCTGGATGTTATCCCGGGTTCCCATGGCGTCCAAGCTTCTTTTCGGCAAGTAAAAACACCTTGTCTACAATCTCCATTGCCGGTTTTTCCAAAAACCGCCTGCGCAACAGGTCAAACAGGCTGCACACAAAAAAAATCACCACTGCCGTCAAAACCACATGGGGCATGAGCCTGCGGGAGTCAATGAGGGCGTCCGTGTTGATCCACTCCGTCCACAACTCCCGGCTGATAAAGGGATTGTCATGAATCAGGTAAATGCCGAAGGTGGAAGCCGCCACCGTGTTGATCAGACGGGACGGCCTGACCTGCATATTGACAAAGGACATGAAACCCAGCAGGGCGCACAGATAGGTGGTGATTTTGTTTTGCCCCCCGAAGTACTCCATGTCCACCGCAAACTCGGGAATGGCATATTCAAAATAATCCAGCACCAGAACCGTCAGAAAAATCAGCCCAAAAGCCAGCAAAAACCAGCGCAGCTTCCCGAATTTTACAATCCACCATTCCCCTGCGTGCAGGCGCACATAGGCGGCGGACAAATATAACAGGACAAACCATCCCAGCTGGGAATAGCAGATGTCCAGCTGCAAAAAAGTGGGAATCAGGCTCCAAATCAATACCAGAAACCCGATCAGCCTAAAATGCTGTCCCTTCGTCAAATGCCGGATCATGACATTCAAATACGGTGAGAGGATATACAACACCATGTATGTCGTCACAAACCAGTAAAGGGACGTACTCACCGGAAACAGGGACATAAAGGCCCTTCTTACCGTAAACTCCGTCGTCCCGATGGCAACCGTAAACCCGAAACTCAACAGACAGTAAAACTGCACTTCCAAAATCAGCTTCACCACCTTTTTCCACGTAAACGCCGACTCCACCAAAAAATAGCCCGATATCAGCACAAAAAGGCAGATTCCGATCTTTCCGAACAGATGCACAAACTGCAAAAAAATCCGGTTAAACGTGATTTCCCCGTTTTCAAACACAAATCCCCCATGATCCGCGTAATGATGCAGAATGATCATCATCATGCTCACGATCCGCAAAAGCTCCATGTTGGATTTTCTGCCTGCAACCCTGCTGTCTGCTTTCATTTCCTTCCCTCTTTCTGCCGCCGCAAGATTTCTTCCACCACGCCATAATACCGGTCAAAACGGAAGTTTTTCTCCACATGGGCATAGGCGGCCCTCCCCATTTCCAACAGCCGGTCCTGGTCCCGGATAATCCGCTCAATCTTATCCTCCAAATCTTTCTGGTCGCAGTCTGCAAAGACATAGCCGGTCTCGCCCTCCACAATATAATTGGCGCTGCCGTTATCACTGCCGCTGATTACCGGAATGGAAAAGGCCATGCCCTCTATCACGGTGATGGACGCAGGCTCCCCGGTGCTGGGAATGACGTAGAGATCGGCTTTGGCATACTCCTCCATCACCCGCTCCTTATTTAAGTTACAGTAAAAATCCACCTGCCCCAAAAGCCCGTGTTCTTTGACGTAGGCAGTAATCTTATCATAGTATTCCTGATGAAAATGATTGGACAATTCCCCGGCAACGGTAAGATGCAGCGGATAGGTTTTCCCCAATCTCTCCAGGGCATAAACCATCATCCACAAATTTTTCCGCTCCTGATACTTGCCGATGGTAAAAAGATGGATTTTCCCGTCCCGAAAATAGGTACGCTCTGTGGGCGCCAATTGGGGCTCCATCAAAAACGGGGCCCAAAAGCTGTTTTTGTCCCGCTTTTTTCCCGTATAATCCACCCCCACCACGTCCACCGGCGTCATCCGGTAGCGCGGCGTCAGCTTCCACACAATCCTATGGGCAAGATCATCCTTGAAGCGCTCCTCCCATACCGGGCTTAGGTTATACAGAATCGTCGGAATGCGGTACAGACGGCACAGGGCGGTCATGCAGATGGAATACACGGAGCGCTCCCGGATGATGGCCACATCCGGCCCAAAATCCCGGATCACCCTCGCCATCTTTCCCAAGGGGGGCCAGCCGCATTTTAATTTCATGTCGATGGCATTGGGCTTGTTTTTAAAAAGCACCTCCACGTAAAAACGGTCCAACAGCCGAAAAAGCGCCCCGTAGCCCAGCACCACCGGCCTGACATACGTATAATCCTCGATTTTCCCCGCAAACTGGCTGATAAAGCAGATCTCATGCCCGTTCTCCCGCCAGCCCTTCATGATGGTATTTTGGTTGGTGTGATACCGGTGCGACATATACAGCACTTTCATTCGATTTGCCATCCCTCCGCTTCCCGCGCCTTCTGCGCGTAACTTTCGTAAAAATACATTTTGGGGTCCGTCCCCTGCCCGGCAAGAAGCATCCGGTAAAACGCCTCGGTGAACGTCTGCGCCCCCCAGACATTCAAATGGTGGGGATCCCTCCAGAGCCCGTCGTCCGAAAGATCCAAAAATTCCTCCCGGCACAGGCTGAAATCATAATATGCCCGTCCGTACTGCCCGGCAATCCCCTCCACCTTTTCGCGGTACCGGTCATGCCCCGTCTTTTTGGACAACTCCGTCTCCGCCACCGGGGAACTAAACAAAATAATGTTGATATCCCGCTCTTTACAATAATCCAGTATTTTGCGCAAATACCGTTCCGGTTCTGCCGCCATGGGGCTGTCCGCAAAGGGAACCGGTTCTTTGGCCATCTCGTGCATATCCACATCCGGCCGGTACTCGGTATACAAAAAGCCCCCGGGCACAAAATATTCGGTACCGTTCTCGTTTATTTTCACCCACCGGTGGTTTTGGTAATCCTCCCCCCGCTTCTTTTTCACAATTTCCGCAACTTTTCCCGGCTCGAACACATTCTGCCAGGTGCGCCTCGCCTTAAAAAAGCCTAGATAAATGTCCTCTGCGTCCCCCGCCGCTAAGACATACTCCAGTTTATTGAAGGACAGGGGCATATAATCATACACCCTCCAGTTATACAGGATATCGGAATCCATCACGGAAACCCCGTAAAACATTTCCAGGTAAACGTTTTTGATTTCATACCGGCGGTCGGCCTCCCGCAGCAGATAGTACGAGGCGATCAGGGGTTGGAAGGGCGTGGAAAGGTTGAAATTTGCCTCCCCGGTGCACGCGTCCATCACCTGCGGATGGATATCAAAATACACATGGGAACTTCCCAAAAACAGGTTGTCAATTTTGTCCTGCCGGTAAAAATCATACATGACGGCACGGGCCTCTTCCATGGTATCGTCAAAAACGCAATACTCCCATATTTTCTCGGTCCCCCACAACAGGAGCAAAAAGCAAATGACCTGTACCGCAATCCTGCCATGCTTAAAACTGGAAATAGATAAACGCGCTCGCCTCATAACTTACCCCATAGATTCCAAACATGATTACCGTCCAAAGAAGCGCCATGCAGACGCCCCATCTTACCCACACCTTTCTGCCCCGCAGCCATTCTGTCAGGCAGATGCTGCGCCGGTATCCCAGCTGCACCGCCAGGGCCAGCACAATGGCTAAGAGCAGCAAAGCCCACTCCCCCGCCGGTAAAAGCTTTATCAGTTCCCCATTCCAAAAGATTTCCGGATTGTGCACCGTCCCTGCGCTGTAAAGCATCCGGAAGGCCTCCCCAAAGCTTCCCGCCCGGAAAAACAAAGCGGAAAAATCCACCAGCACAAAGGTAAAAACCGTTTGCAACACATGATGCACCCTGCTCTTTCGCAAAAGGGGCCAAAGCCCTGCAGTCTTTCGTTTCCAGATATCCCCCACGATCTGGTAGAGGCCGTTGATCACGCCCCACGCCACATAATGCCACGCCGCGCCGTGCCACAGTCCGCTGAGCGTAAAGACCACCAGCAGATTCCGGTACGTCAAAAGCCGCCCCTTTCTGCTGCCTCCCAGTGGAATATACACATAATCGCGAAACCAGGTGGTCAGGGAAATATGCCAGTCCCTCCAAAAGCCGGAAACGCTTTGCGCAAAAAAAGGCGCCCGGAAATTGTCCATCAGGGATATCCCCAATACCTTCGCCGCCCCCTGGGCGATGACGGAATAACCTGCAAAATCCCCGTAAATCTGAAACAGAAACAATACCGTCGCAATCACCATATACAGCCCTTTGTAATGATCCGGATTCTGCCAGATACCGTTTACCACCAGCGCCGCCCGGTCCGCCAGCACCAGCTTCAAAAAATATCCCCAGACCATGAGAAAGAGTCCATCCTTCACCCGTTCCCAGTCAAACCGGTGTGTCTTGCGAAGCTGGTGCATCAGGTTTTGGGAACGCTCAATGGGCCCTGCCACCAGTTGGGGGAAAAAGGATACGAACAGGGCATAGCGGAATATATTTTTCTCGCACGCCGTGTCTTTTCTGTATACATCTATCACATACCCCATGGCCTGAAAGGTAAAAAACGAGATTCCCACCGGCAGCAAAATATCGTATTGGGGCCATTGGAACCCCACGCCCAGACGGCGCAGCAGCTGGTTGCAGGTATATAAAAAGAAATTCAGGTATTTATACCAGAACAAAAGCCCCACATGAAGAAGCACAACGCCCGCCAGAATAAGCTTTCTCCCCTTCCTGCCCCCGATCCTGTCAAGCGCCCTTCCCCCTGCATAGGAGACAACGGTGGAAAACAATAGCAGCAGGATATAAACCGGGTTCCAGCACATATAAAAATAGTAGCTGCCAAGCAGCAGCCAGACCCACCGCCATTTTAAGGGAATTGCAAAATATACCAATACCACTAATGGAAAAAAGCCCAGAAACGCAAACGAGTTAAACAGCATCTTCTCTTGTATCCCTTTTCTTTCTCTATTTTAAAGTTCGATCCATTGACGCACCTGGGAAAGGTAATCCTGATACCCGGCTTTCCCATTCGCCTCCGGCCCGATCACGCTGTGCTTGGGAATCGCTTCCTTCTTCTCTGCCTTTGCCAAAAACCACTCGTACTCCATATCCAGATTGCCGATATCAATCACCCGGTATCCTTTCTGGGTCAGGTCGCTGGCCAACGCCTTGGCGGTACTGCCCAGAGATACCAAAAACATCTTCTCTTTCCCAAAGGCCAGACAGGCTTCCAAAATCCGGTCATATACCTGCCAGGCATTGGTGGGCGGACAAATGATGCGTTCCACGCCCGCCGCATTGTCCAAAAGGTCGTTTCCCACGCCGTTGTGGGTACCGGCTCCCTCCACCACCACCAAAGGCTTTTGGTCCCAGACCCTGCGGAATCCCGCAATCCAAGTGCCGCACTGGCTTTTGTCCGCATAATTATAGTACATCCGGGACAAAAAAGCGTTGCAGTACGGGTGTCCCTCCACGCAGTTTTGCACATACACACGCCTAAACAGCAGCAGATGGTTTTTCCAGAAACGCTGGCTTTTCTCCGTATACTGGGAAAGCCCCTCGAAAATGTCCGGAATCCCCACCAGCAGATTTTCCTGCTCACAGCGCAAAATGCGGGCAATTCTCTCCCCCAGCTTTGGCGCACGGTCCTGTACAATCGTTTCCCTGCCGCACATCATCACGATGTCGCTGTCCCCGAACCGCACCAGGCTTTTCCCGCTCTCACACAATTCCTGAATGGTTTCCTCCATCCCCATCACATGGAGACGGTTTCTCAAAATGTTCTTTTCATATAGCCAATAAACCAAATCAGCCAGAATGGCTTTTATTTTTTCTTTCATCCGTCTGCTCCGTTATAAAGCGGTTCTCCCGCAAGCTGTATCTGCCGCCTTTTAAAAATTTGTGCCGGATCACCCACCAGCCCGGCACCCAGATATATTTGTGCATGGCGGGGGACGCCGAGCCGATCATCCAGCAGTTGCGGTCACACTTTTTCGTACACGCCCGCACTTGCTGCGCCTGTCTGGAATTCCACAGTTCGTCCCAGTCCTGCTTGCGCAGATTCCCCATCACCGCTTTCTTTTCCATTCCGTTGCAGGGAATCACATCGCAGAAAGGATCGATAAAAAAAGCGTTCCGGGACATATCGCAGGGCAAAAGCCGCTTGTTGCCGTAAATATAATTGATCAGTCCATGATTGAAATACGCCCGGAACCATTTTTTGGGGGATTTGCTCTTGAGCAGTTCATTGATCAGCTTCTCAAAATTTTTTGCTACCTTGCGCTTATCGTCGATCCTATTATCGGTTTTCCGAAAGTAAAAGGAATTGTGCAGCGTGGCGGTGGCAAATTCCATCCCCATCCCGTCGGCGATATGGTAGAGCGGCACCAGGTCCTCACAGTTCATGTCCTGCACCGTCATGCCGAATCCCACGTCCGGATGCCCCATCTCCACCAGTGTCTTTAGCGTTCCGTATCCCCGGTTAAACCCGTCGGGAATCCCCCGGATTTTGTCGTTGGTCTCCTGCAGCCCCTCTATGCTGATACGGATGCCTACCTTGGGAAACTCCTTGCACAGCGCAATGATACGGTCCGTAAAATACCCGTTCGTGGATATCACAATCCGGTCGGACTTTTTGTACAATTCCCGCACAATATCCGGAATGTCCTGCCGCACGAAAGGCTCTCCCCCCGTGATATTGGTGAACGCCATCTCCGGCAGCTTTTTGATCTCTTCCAGTGTGATCTCCTCCGAGGGCTTCGTGGGATCCTTAAAGCAGTCACACATATTGCACCGCGCGTTGCAGCGGTAGGTCACAATCACGGTTCCATATAATGTTCTCTTAGCCATTTTTATTCTCCATCTGCCGTCCCGTATATTTTTAACAGCTTTTGGCAATATTCTTCCACGGAATCATAGCTTACATTCCTGCAATTTTCGGTGTAGGTCCGTAAAAGCTGCCGATCCTCCCACAACTTCCGAATCTTTTGGGCAAGCTGGGCGGCGTCCCCCCCCTTGTACAGTTCCCCGGTCCTGTGATCCTGCAAAAGCTCCGGCGTGCCCCCAAGGTCAGAGGCAACCACAGGCGTGCCGTGCATCTGCGACTCCACCACACAAAAAGGGCAGTTCTCATACCATTCCGAACAAAATACGCTAAACCGCGCCCGCCCGATGGTTTCTTCCAGCGCCTTTCCCGACAAAAATCCCCGGTTTTCCACATTGGGAAGCCGGTTGACTTCCTCCTCCAAGGGACCGCTGCCTGCAAACACAAAAGGGATATCCGGCAGGCTTTTGCAAACCTCCAGCAGGGTTTTGGTTCCCTTTTCCTGGCAATAACGCCCAAAATACAGGACATATTCCCCTTTCCCCCGGCAGGCTGCCCCTGCCGGACTCCCAAAGTTGTGCAGCGTCACCGTGCGTCCCCTTACATCCTGGTTGGCACACAGCTTCTCCTCCATAAAACGGCTCGGGCAGATAATCCTGTCGATCATCCGGTAAGCGTGCAGCCGCCGGTAAAGCCAGCCCTCCAGGCTCCCCAGCGCGCTCTTTGCAAAGGATAAGTGAATGCACTTATACTTCATGCAGTTTCGCAGTCTGCCCTCCAGACAAAGGCTGCACAGCGCCCCGTCTACAGGACGCATCAAAAGATGGTTGGGGCAGACCAGCTGGTAATCGTGGGCCGTATATACGATTTTGACCGGATGCCTCCTTTGACGCTCATATTTGCGGATTTCATACAAAATGGACGGCGTCAGCTGAAAATTAAAATTATTCAAATGCACAACGTCCGGCCCAAAATCCTCCAACACGGCCCTGATTTTTTTCCGCGCTTCCACAGAATATACAATTTTGAAGGGATACAGAAACCTTTGCAGCTTCCCGCTGTGGAAGTCCATACCGGCCGTGTAGCTTTCTGCCCGGTTTCCCACAATACGCCCGGCGTGCTCCATGCCAAAATATTCCACCGGATGCCCCATCTTTTCCAGCTGCCTGCCGATCTCAAAAATATACGTCTCGGAACCGCCGTTTGGATGCAAAAATTTATTGACGATCAATACCTTCATTTTCTTTCGTCCCCTGCCGCCCCATGCGCGCACCCTTTCCCATATAAAACGCCGCCGCCAAAACCGTGCCCGCCATGCCCCCCAGCACGGCGCCGCCCACAGGCGCCCGCATCCGCTCCAGCGTCACAATATTGCCCCTAAGCTCAAACATTTCCCCGTCGGGGCCGTTATACCCCAGCACCAGACTGTTGAAATCCTCCGGCAGCCTGTCCATGTCCAGCTTCACCCTGTCCTCCCCCCGGTAATCCGTATGCCACCTGTAAACATATACACTGTCAGGCTTACGGTAGGCTGCGGCAAAAAGTCCTGCGCCGCAAAGCGCCAAAATGACAGCGCACGCCCCAATCCTTCCCCGCTCTTTTTTTGCCAGACAAAGCCCTGCAGACAGGCCCTGCGGCCAAACCAGTCGTATTTTGCGACTCCCGGCAGGCAAAAGGGAAAACGGCCGGTTCCAAAAGCCCCTGTTTTTGTCCGTCCGCAAAAAATCCGCAAACAACGCTTCCCCCATAAAAATGAAAAGCACATTTTTAAAAGAAAGGTTAAACAAAAACTGCTCCGTCACCCCCGCCAAAATGACGGCAAGGGTGATGGCAAGCTCCTTTTTCCGTCCCGTATGCGCAAACCGGTACACCAGATACAAAAGCCCGGCCACAAACAGGGTAAAGCCGGTCACACCGTAGTACATCAGTAAATAGGCATACGAACTGTCCAGCGTCAGGTGCGCATTCCCGGTAAAAACCGTGCGCGTGCCAAACAGGGAAACCGGATACTCATGAAAGATATTATATACCAATTCAAACCGATAAGACAACAATTCATTAAAAAAACGAAAAAGGGCATGGTTGTGCCCTTCCAGCCACAGCGGCCCCACGATGGGGAACAGGATCAAAATCCCTGCGCCCGCCGTCAGGCACACGGCTTCCCAAGGGCGGATTTTTTTCCTGCAGTCCAGATACAAATGCAGGCACAGATATGCGGACACTAACAGGATGCCGGTATAACTGACGGAATAGACAAATACCAGCAGGTTTCCGGCAAACAGCAGGACAGACGCTTTCCACAGCTTCTTTCCATGCCAGGAAAAGGCGTACAGCAGCAGGGCTGCCAGAATAAAATAGGAGACGTGCAGCACATTGGGATGGGTATACCCCAGCGACCAGCGGATGACCGGCCCCAGCCCCATTTTTTCATGCACCACCACCACGCCGTCCCGGATATGCAAAATTCCGGCGCAGACGCTGCACGCAAAGGTTATGCAATAGACCGCCGCCAAGACGTGCATCAACCGTTTTAACGGAACGTTTTTCATCCCGATGATGACAAGCACCGCCCAGAGCGCAGCCTCCTCCCCGGAACTTTTCCGGATCGTAAGCCCCAATAAAACCAGCGCCGCCATCACCGTCCATTCCCGCATCGTATGCTTCGTCAGGCACAGCTTTGCCGCCAGACAGCACAGGGAAACGGCCATGCACACCATAAACGGCCGCTGCCCCCCATCCATTCCCATTCCTTTGGCCGCAAACAGGATACCGAAAAATAAATAGTATAAAATTTCTTCCGTCCCCAATGTAAGCTTTTGCTTTTCTTCCATCTGTATCATCCTTTCAAACGGCTGTATGGCGCGCGCATGGACTGTGCAGTCTTATTCACAGGCTCCAAAACTTTCCCAGCAGGAAGTCCAGCAGTCCCCAAAGCGGCAGGATATAGAAAAACAGCAGCAGCGCTGCGTGTATGGCCTCCATCAGCCAAAAGAGGCAGCCATTCAGCGCAGGATGGATTTTTTTCTCCCTCCGGTCCCGCAAAGCCAAAACCAACAGCCCAAATATGCCCACGCAAGCGGCGGCAACTCCCATCTTCCAGCCCACCGGCCAGAAAACCAACCGGATCTCATTTTTTCCGTCCTCCAGCGGAATTGCCATGCAGGCCCCGGCCACCGTCTCGATTCCGGTCTTTTTTCCGTTCACCCTACACTGCCACCCCTCGTCCGCATACAGCGGCAAAAACAGGTAGCTTCCCGCCGTCCCCCCCTCCATCGTCAAAGACATATCGTGCCTGCCAAAGCCACAGACCGTATTTTGCCCGTAGGCAGGCGGATTGTCCGCAAAATCCTGCAGGGAAAGCAGGGCGGTATCGATCCTGCCCAGTTCCTGGTTTGCGGATACCCAAATATCCACCGTTGTGTTTTCATATGTGCCAAGTTCAATAATCCCATTTTCCCAATCGGAAGGGTGTAAAACGGTCTTGACGGTCTCCCCGCTATTCCGGTTCGTAACCGTTATGGAATCGGCGGCGGCAATCTGTCTGCTGTACAGATACAATACACTTTTTTCCCCCACCGCAACCTCCATCCGGTTTTGGCCGGCATATCCGGTCCGCAGCAGCGCCTTTCCCGTCACAGCCTCCGCCAGATAGTTCTGCCAGGAAAAAGGGTCTGGATAATCGGACGGCCCGTCTTTTGGAAGCCCCGAAAGCACAATCCCGGTCTTATAATAATACCGGCTGTCATAGATACTGTGTCTTGACCAGGAGTCCTGCAGCACATACAAATCGGGATTGGGCTCGTTTCTGACTACCACCTCCCGGATACCCAGCAGGGCGTCCGAAAACAGCGTGCCCCCGTAATCGCTCATCCGGTCCCCCACCTTCGCATAGCCCAACGCCAAAACCGTTTCCATCTGCTTAGGGCTGATCACCGCCAGATAATTGGACATGGCGTTTTTCCCCATGATCAACGGATAATTGTGGGTGAGCAAAATATCCATGCTTTTGCTTCTGGAAAGGGGATTTTTTTCCGCGTCCTCCCGCTGGATCCGGTTGCTCTCGGTGGCAAAACTGTCCCTGCGGTCCCAGGATGTGTGCACCATATTGACGCCCAGCACCAACGACTGCGCCACCACCACGGCCAATATAACGGTATCATATAAACGCAGCCAAAGGCGAATAAGAACGGTGTTGGACAGCGCCACCAGCGAAACCACAAAAACCACCTGTAGCGCCGTCATCCCCTGTCCAAGCCATACATGCTGCAGCACCAAAACTCCGGCCATTACCAGACAGGACGCCGTCCCCAAAAAAGGCCGCCATCCCCGTGCCCCCCTGGGATTCTTTGCCGCATACCGCCCTCCGCCTGCAGACTGCAGCCCCGTAAGCCCATATGCACCGGCCATAATCACCCAAAACGCCAGCATATAAGAAAACCGCATGGTAAAGGACTCATAGGAGCCCCCGTGCCACAAAAGATTACTGCTCTCCAGCAAAATCGGTGCGCAGAGCAGGCCCACCACGTATACAAAAAACCAGACCCCTTTATCTTTCCGGTTTCTTCCGGCATAATATCCAAACAGGGAAAGCGGAATTCCCATATTCAACAGTTTGACCCATTTATCCGCATAAAAAACCCATACGGAATGATAAATTTCCCACAGACTGTTATTATGCGTGACCCGGTTTGCCGCCAAAATCTGCAAAATTCCCGGCAGCCACACCCAGGCCGACAGCATAACCGCAGCAACCGTTCCCCTGCAGAAAATCCAAAGGCTGTCCCGATAGCGTTCCTTCCCTAAAAGCAGTAAAATCCCCGTCAAAAGCAGCAGCATCAGCGCCAGCATATACGTATGCTGAAAACTCATCATACACGCAAGCGCCAGGCAAACGCTGTATGCACACTCCTTTTTACGTGCAAGCAGCCTAAAATACGTATACATCACCAGCGGAAACATAAACACCACGTCCAGCCACATCGGCGCATAATAATATCCCATGGAAAACGCCGAAAACGTATATAGGAGACAAAGTGAGGACCGTATGGCCTGCGAAAGGTCCGGAAACCATCTTTTGACCACAAAGCGCATGCTCAGGGAAATCGCCGCCAGCTTCCCCAGCAGGTAGAAGGACATGGATGCCTCCACCATGGAGCGGGGAATGAAAAGAAAAAACAGATTAAAAGGGCTGATCAGGCCAAAATGCCAGTTTGCGCCGCACATATTGTCCCCAAGTCCCGTATTCCAGTCAAAAAAAAACGATTCCCTTCCGTGCAGCACGTCCCACAGATGCGTATAAACCGGAACGCTCTGTTCCGCCATATCCCCCACATCCATCATCTTTGTGCCAAACGGAAAAATGGCGTGTACCGCCAAAATCACACACCACAAAAATCCCGTGAGGAGCGCCAGCGACAGGCAGTCAGCCAAGGCCCTGCGGGCTTCCTTTTTTCTTCCATTCATGCTTGCTCTCCATCCGCCGCACCAGCGGCACCTTCCCCGCCTTATCTGCCTACCCCGTCTATATAAGCATACACGGCGTCCGCATCCTGGTCCCAATAAGCATAGTCTGTCGTCCCCCTTTTATCCAACGTTTCGTGGGTTTCCAAAAACCAGCTTCCGAAATAGGACGTGACCTTTTGGGAATCCGCAATATCGTTATGGCCCCTCCCCTGCATGATGCAATTGAGGTTTAAAAAGGAAAGTCCCCGCTCATAAGCCAAATCCGCAACCGCATTATAATAGGCTTGTCCGGCCACTTCCTCATATCCGCCGTCCTGCGTGGGCAGACAAATCAGGTCATCGTTGGGCGTTTTTAATAGAATCAGTTCCGCACCGTTTTCCTCACAGCAGGCCGCAATCCGGTCCAGCCAGGCCACCGCTTCCTCCTCCAGCGCAGACCGTTCCATGACGGCGGCAATTTCCTCCGGGCTTTTGGTATAGCCGTCTTCCTGCCCCTCAAAAGGGCTCCATCCCTTGTACGGGTTTCTTCCCCTGTACACTGTAAAGTCCTGCTTGGACAAATCGTTCCACCGGTCGTGATATTTTATGATAGGCAGCAGATAGCTTGCCCGCTCCCCGGTAGGGACATTGTTCCAGATTGCCTCCAGCTTATTAAAGTCCCAAGGCATATCATCCAGGTTTGTCCGCACCACCGCCTCGCGCTGCATTCCCGGAAAATTGCAATAAAATACATCCAAAACCACAGCCTGTGGGGATTGGTGCTTTAGCGCCTCCTTGGTATAGTAATAAGACAGCGGTAAATTCTGTTCGTTGGCCCCAAACACATAGGAAGTAATTCCGTATTCCCTCCACAATACGGCCGGATTGATTGTGGAAAACAGGTTGCTGGATCCGATAAATACCAGATCCAGCGAATTTTCGGGTTCCGCATAAAACCCCCTGACCTTCCTGCTCACATCATACGTAAAGTCGTTCCTCTTGGGAAGCATAATCCGCGTCAGCAATAAAACCGCTGCCGCTACCATTACTGCCATCCCTGCCATCCTCAAAAATATCGTTCTTTTGCCCATCCCCTATCCTCTTTTAGAACTTGCCGTAAATAAACTGCGACGCCGTATAGCCGGGGCCGTAGATGCCAAACAAAACCACCAAAGCCACACCGCCCACATAAATGCACCACCGCAGCGGCAGGCAAAGCCTGTCAATCGTTTGGCGCAAATTAATATTTTTCTCATGTAAAACATCCACCACAAGCACCATGAAAAGTCCTGCCACCGCCGGTAAAATACCGGTTCTCGTAATGCCGGACAATTCAAATGCCGCGCCGTCCATCAGCACCTGTGGGTTAAAAACCGAAACCATATTCCCCATCATATGCAAAAAATGGGAGACGCTATTTGCACGAAACAATGCCCATCCAAACGTGACCAGCGCAAATGTCAACGCCATACGGCCCAGACAAAAAATCCTGCGCCTCCATCCGGTTATGGGAAACGCTCCTTTGTCATGTAATCCCAGTATGTCCTCTGCCACCTGATACAGGCCATGCAAAATTCCCCAGGCCAAATAATGCAGTCCCGCCCCGTGCCACAGGCCGCTTACCGCAAAGGTCAAAAGCAGGTTGCACCTTTTGCGAAGCTTTCCCCGCCGGTTTCCCCCAAGGGGGATATAAACGTAATCCCGCAGCCAGCTTCCCAGCGTCATATGCCATCTGCGCCAAAAATCCCGGATGGATAACGCAAAGTACGGCTGCGCAAAATTGTGCTCCAGCCGGATGCCAAACAACTGCGCCGACCCCAGGGCAATATTCACACACCCCAGAAAATCCGTGTACAGCTGAAAGCTGTACGCGACGCAGGCAAGCAGCACGTAAAACCCTGCCCGCTCCCTCTCCGGCGCAAACACATGATTCACCAAAACCGCAAGCCTGTCCGCCACCACCAGCTTCTGGAAAAATCCCCATAAAACCAACTGACAGCCATGACAAAATTCCGTATAGCAAAACCGCTGCTCCCGGTATAAAGTTTCCCGCAAAAACCCATAACGCGCAATCGGCCCCTGCACCGAATGGGGAAAGAAAACCACAAACAATAAAAAGCGGGACAGCTTCCTTTGCGCTTCATACTGCCCCCTGTAAATATCCACACAGTACCCGATCAGCGATAACGTGTAAAAAGAAATGCCCAGGGGCGCGGCGATCGCCAAAACCCCGTTTTGGGGCCGCACAACCGCCCATAACAGGCCGCCCCATTTAAAGCCGGCCAGCGGCAGCAAAAGCAAGAGCACAATCACCCCTAAAAACAGACGCCTTTTCCCCTGCCCCTTTTTCGTCTCCAAAAACCTGCCCCCGCCATAGGCCGTCAGGGCCGCATAAACCAGCCAGAGCAATAACGGGCCACAGCCGATTCCCACAAAAAGCAGACTGGCCAAAAGCAGCACCTTTTTGCGGTGCTTTACAGGCGTCCCGTAAAAAGCCGCACAGGTAAACGCCAAAAAGACAAGGTATTTCCCGGACACAAACAGCATGATCTCCCCCCTCATGATGTTTTTTACACTGCCGATATCATACCATAGCCGGACAGTCTCTTTCAAGAGGGTCAAGGAAAAATATCCAGATCTGGTACCTGAACATGAACAACGGCGCCGGTAGACTTTGGGCAGCATGTGCGCAGGCCAGAAAGGGTCCTGTGGCGTCTCCCCCTGCCGGACGGGCAG
>CARDPF010000015.1 GCA_948960675.1 uncultured Eisenbergiella sp. | reverse complement strand
AAATCAGCAGAGAGGATTTGAACAGTATTTTTAAAAAATATGGTATTGCATAATATGGGAAAGGCTTATAGGCGGATGTTATTACATCACAGAATATTGTTACTTTTTAGATAAACGCATGATTGAAAAGTGGTCGAATTCGACCACTTTTCAATTGTAAGTTACTTGACATTAATTCACTATCAATTTTCCTCCCACTTGACACTAATTTACCATAACCCTAACGAAGTTATACAGATTCCAGCAATTTTCGCTCAAAAAACCGAAAAAGTTTGTGACATTGTGACATTAACTTAACATACGCGGGGTACGGTGCGCAGGCTCTGGCACATGCTTGCATGCAAACCGTGATATTTCCCAAAATGCCGGTTCATTCCTGCAAAAACAAGCGGATTGTTTGAGCGCAGCGAGTTTCCGCGCTTTTTGCAGTTTGGAATGGGACGGCATTTTGGTGAAATATCACGGTTTGTATATTCCCATGTGCCAGAGCCTGCGCACCCTACCCAAACTTCCGCCCGACAGGGATGCCCTACCAGCCACCGCCAGCCCAAAGTATGTACGGCATTGCAGCTTCATTCACAGAGGATGAAATTGCCGTAGTTTTCCAGTTCTTTTGGGATGTAGTCGATCAGGACAGGGTATTGGTCCAAGTCCGCCACCTGTACCATGGTCACGATACCGTATTTGGAATAGTCCAGTAAAAAATAAGGCTGGCTGGCGTTTTGGAGGGCCAAAAGCTTGATGGCGCGTTCGTTGATGTCGTGGTTGGTAATGCCGGAAGGGATGGAAAAGCCGCTGGCGCCCAGAAAGCACTTATTAAAATAAAGATTTTTCAGGGCGTTCTCCGCCATGGGGCCGATGCAGGAGTTGGTGGTTTTTTTGAGGGAGCCGCCCAGCATGATGCAGGGGATATCCAGCGCTACCAGACGGTTGACATGGGAAATGCCGTTGGTGACAACGGTGACATTCCGGTTGGCCAGATAGGGGATCATGGGATAGGTGGTGCTGGAGGGATCCAGAAAAATGACATCCCCGTCGTGTACGAGGGAGGCCGCCTTGCATGCGATTTTCTCCTTTGCATCCTTATTGAGTTCCAGCTTGGTGGAAATGTTTAACTCCACGGATTTAGGGGCCAGCCGCACGCCTCCGCCGTGCAGCAGCGTGATTTTCTTTTCCCCCTCCAGCTTCATCAGATCTCTGCGCAGCGTGGAGACGGAGATGGACAGCCCCCTCATGATCGCGTCGGTGGATACGATTTCATTGGAAGAGAGCATATCAAGGATTTTTTCCTGTCTAACTGCGGGAATCATATGAAAATACCTCGCTTTTCTTTTTCTTACACCCATCATAACACGTTTTGAATAGAATTTGAAGCATTTTCCATAAAAATATGAATATTTGTAAAATATATTGAAAAAGTGAGACAAAAATCATGCAATATGAAAAAATGGTAGTGCCGAATACGGGCCTATATGATGCTGAAATGGAATATTATGGAATTAAGTGAAGAAGTATGAACTGCTAAAAAGCAATGAAATAGGGGTGAAAAGGGAAAAGCAGGAAGGGATTCTATGCATTATAACCAAAAAAGCGAGCAAAATAGTAATAGTTTGCCCATAGAATCCAACACTATTCACAAAAAAACCAAATATATTCAAAAATAGCCAAAAATAGTCTTGCAAAATGTGAATATTGATGATACTATAATGGCACAGGAACAAAAATGAGTTTCAAAAATGCAAGGAGGAAGCATCATGAAGAAAAGAGTATTGGTTACATTGCTGACGGCAGCGATGACAGCGTCCATGCTGGCAGGCTGCGGCAGCAGTCCGGCACCTGCGGAAACCACCCCCGCGCCTGCGGCAAGTTCCGAGGCGGCCCCGGAGGAATCCAAGGAAGTGGCTGAGTCCACACCGGCAGAGACCCAGGCGGCAGCAGACGATAACGGCGAGGTGGTGGAACTGGAGTTCTGGAGCTGGTGGAGCAGTGAAGCGAGAAAGCCTTACATCATGGAGATGGTAGACGGTTTCAACGCTTCCCAGAGTAAGTACCATGTTACCTATGTGGATATTCCGTGGGGTGATATTTTCACCAAGAACATTGCCCAGATCGCTGCAGGCAAGCCCTGTGACATCATGGCGAACAATCTGGAAGAAGTAAGGTTCCGTGCGGAACAGGGACAGGTGGAGCCGCTGGATGCTTACCTGACCGACGATGTAAAGAGCGCGTTCTATGACCAGTATCTGGATGTCTGCACCGGGGATGACGGCAGCGTTTATGCACTTCCGCTTTCTGTGGATACCAGGGGTATTTACTACAACAAGGCGCACTTTGAAGAAGCAGGCATTAATCCGGAAGATATCCAGACCTGGGCGGATTTGGAAGAAGCAGCCCGTAAGCTGGACAAGAAGAATGGCGATACCTGGGAGAGGGTTGGATTTATCCCTACGCTTGGTAACGGCGGTGTGGACACCTGGATGCTCAACGCCAACAACGGACCGGCCTGGTTTGATCCGGAAACCTGTGAAGCAAAAGTGAATACGGATACCAACAGGGAAGCGTTTAAGTGGGTCCGCAAACAGATTGAAGTATATGGAATGGATGAGTTTAACGAACTTAGCGCGGTATTCTCCAGCGGCATGCAGGATCCCTTTGCATCCGGTGTGATCTCCATGCTGGTGCACACTTCCGCATACGTTTCCAGCCTGAAACAGAATGCACCTGACCTGGAATACGGTGTGATTCCGCTTCCCGAGTTTAAGGAAGGCAACGGCCATCTGGCAAACGGCGGCGGCTTCGTACTGGAGATCCCCAAAGGGGCGAAATGTCCGGAAGGTTCCTATGAGTTTATCAAATATGTGACCAGCAAAGATACGCAGGATTTCCTGTCCACCAGCCTTGGTGACTTCTCTGCCAGAAACGATTTTGATGATTCCACGGAATTCTTTAAGAACCCGATCACCAAAGAGATTGCGAAATGTCTGGAAGAGACCAACACCCTTGTGGTGCCCAATGCCCTCAAAGGATACCAGGATATCATCAATCCCCTCGTAGAGGAAGGCACGCTGGGCTTAAAGAGCACGGATGAGGCGCTGGACAACGCACAGAAAGCATTAGAAGATTTCATTGCCAATAACCAGTAAATTTTAGGCAGTACCTGACTGGAAGGGACTCTTATATAGAGATGTATAGGAGTCCCTTTTTTTACCACAGGGCGCACGTTATGCGCACACTTTTTTGAGAAAAACGGAAGGAAGGGTGTTATGTTCGGTGCGATATTAACAAAACTTGGTATCAAAAAGCGGCAGGGAAGGGAGAATGTATACGGCTACATTTTCATACTGCCCTGGCTGGTCGGTCTGCTGGCGTTCACGCTGGGACCCATGGTTTTTTCCTTTATCACCAGCTTTGCGGATTACAATATGCTTAAGATTGATTTTGTCGGTCTGAAAAACTATACCCATATGTTCACCAAGGACCAGCTGTTCTGGAAAGCGCTTGGGAACACGGCCGTCTATGCCATTATGAACATTCCGCTTATCACGGCGGGGGGCGTCATCGTGGCAGTGATATTGAACAAATCCATTTTCGGCCTGCGCACGTTTCGGACGATCTATTATCTGCCGTCCATCATGGTTGGCGTGGGCACTTATTTCCTCTGGATGCTTTTGCTAAATCCGTCCAACGGAATTGTAAACAGCGCCCTGGCACTGATCGGAATCAAAGGCCCCGCATGGCTGACGGATCCCAACTGGACAAAACCGGCCATTGTCCTGATGCATTTGTGGGGGTTGGGCGGTCAGATGCTTTTGTATTTGGCAAGGCTGCAGAGTATTCCGCAGGATTACTATGAGGCTGCTTCCCTGGATGGGGCCAGCGGTCTGAAAAAGTTTACAAAGATCACGGTTCCGCTGCTTTCCCCGATCATATTTTATAACCTGACAATCGGTATTATCGGTGCGTTTCAGGTATTCCAGGAGGGATATATTTTCTCCGGTGGCGACGGCAAGCCAGCGGGTTCTTTGCTGTTTTACAATCTGCATTTGTGGAATCAGGCGTTTAAGAACTTCAAGACCGGTTACGCAAACGCAATGTGTTGGTTTTTGTTTGCTTTGGTCATGATTATGACGTTAATCAACCAAAAGGTGTCCAAGAAATGGGTATATGAGGAGGACGGCAGCAATGACTAAGAAGAAAAGAATTAGCGATATCATTCTGTTTATCGTGCTCTGTCTGGGGGCGTTAACAATCCTTGCCCCTATTGCGTGGATGATCTGCACGGCGCTGAAATCTGCGCCGGAGGTGGCGGCCTATCCGCCGACGCTTTTACCGGAGAAACCGCTGTTTGAGAATTTTGCGATTGCCTGGAGCAAGGCGCCGTTTACGAGGTATACCTGCAATACGCTCATTATCGTTTTCTTTACGATTGTCGGTGGCGTTTTTTCCAATTCCTTTATCGCGTATGGCTTTGCCAAGATTGATTTCAAGGGAAGGGATTTTTTGTTTAACATTGTATTGGCGACGATGATGATTCCGGGGTTTGTCACCCTGGTGCCCACCTATGTTATCTTCTCCAAATTGCATTGGGTGGATACGTATCTGCCGCTGATCGTACCGTCTTTTTTTGGCAACGCTTTCCATATTTTCATGATGCGGCAGTTTTACCGTACCATACCCAACGAGTTGTCCGAGGCGGCCCGGGTGGACGGAGCCGGTCATTTCTACATTTGGGGCAAACTGATGATGCCTTTGGTGAAGCCGGTCATGGCTACGGTGGCCCTGATCAACTTCAAGGGTTCCTGGGGCGATTTCCAGGGGCCGCTGCTTTACTTGAGCGACAGGACGAAATATACGCTGCAGCTGGGCCTGCAGGTATTCAAAGGGCAGGCTACGACGGACTGGAACTATCTGATGGCGGTATCCTTCTTGTCCATGATCCCGATTCTGGTGTTGTTCTTCTGCTTCCAGAATTACTTTATTGAGGGCATGAACGTGGGCGGCGCAGTGAAATAAGGAGAACGGGTTATGAAAAAAATCGGAATCATTCACACCACGCCCGCCACGGTTGCCAGCCTTAATGCACTGGTCAAAGAGATCATCGGCGATGTGGAGATAGTGAACTTTCTGGACGACTCTATTTTGGGCGATATGCGTACCGGGCACAGGGTGGATTTTGTGCGGGAGCGCTGGATTTCCTATGCGCGCACCCTCTGCCAGCTGGGTGTGGACGCCGTGCTTTCCGCCTGTTCCACGGTGGGGGCGTTTGCAGAGGAGGCGGACCGGACGCTGGGGATCCCGGTATACCGGATCGACGAGGCGATGTGCAGACAGGCGGTGGAACAGGCCGGTACGGTCAGCGTATTTGCAACCCTTTCGTCCACGCTGGAGCCCACCGTGGATTTGATACGGCGCATGGCAAAGCGTCTGGGCAGGGAAGTAGAAGTGAATACGGTTTTGGTGGAGGGCGCTTACGAGGCGCTGATGGACGGTCAAAAGGACGTGCATGACGACAAAATCCGCAAGGCTGTGTCACAGTGGGCGCCTAAGTCCGACGTGGTCGTGCTGGCGCAGGCCTCCATGGCATCCGCCGTGGATGCTTCCGGGGAGGCGGCGTCCAAAATTTTGACCAGTCCAAGACTTGGCATCGAAAAGCTGAAACAAGATTTAGGAATCTAAGATGATAAGGAAACGGAGGCAACACATGCATACGATCATCGGCGTGGATGTCGGCACGACTCATATAAAATCCATCCTCTTTGCAGCCGACGGCACGATTCTGCGGGAGGAAAAAGCACAAACCCCCCTGGATACCGATGCGTATGGCAGCGTGTACCGTCCGGAAGAAATCTGGCGTATCGTGTCCGGACAATTGGAAGCCCACTGCCATGCGGGATACGGGCTGCCGGACGGCGTCAGCATTACAGGCATGGCTGAGGCAGGGCTGATTGTGGACCGCAGCAGCGGGTGTGAGGCCACACAGATCCTGCCCTGGTTTGAAAAACGCACGGCCGGTTTGGCGGCCGGCATGGGAGAAGAAAAGGAAGCAGGCCGGTTTGCAAAAACCGGTCTGCATAACAGCTTCAAATACGGTATTTACAAATTTATCTGGCTGCTGGAGCATGGCGGCCCAAAAAGGGAGAACGCCGTCTGGCTTTCCATGTGCGACTATGTGGCGTGGAAGCTGACGGGGCGGTTTGTCACGGATCCTTCCTTTGCCGCCAGGACCTATGCGTATAATATTGCGGAGGGGTGCTGGGACCGGGAATGGCTGGCAGAACACAGGCTTTCGCCTTCCAATTTTCCGGAGGTGGTTCCTTCGGGAAAAGCGGCAGGCATTTGGAATCGGGAGGAAGGAAAAATCCCGGTGGCGGTGGCAGGGCACGACCATGTCTGTGCCGCTTTCGGTCTTTTACGGGAAGAGCCGGAGGGCATTTGCGACAGCATGGGAACTTCGGAGACCTATGTGGGGCGTGTCAAAGTCCTGCCGGAAGGTGGCTTTGATGCAAAGGCCGGGGCGCTGTACGGCCCTTTTGTGGACGGCGGGTGGTTTTATATGGCCAGTGTGCCCTCCTCCGGCCATTCGCTGGAGTGGTTCCGCAAAACCCTGCAACTGTCCCCGCTTTCCTATGAGGAGTTAAACGGGCGCACGCAGGCGTGGGAAAGCGGGCCAACAGGGCTTCTTTACTTCCCCTACCTGACGGGGATGGGCAGTCCCTGGTATGAAGGCTCCATGCGGGGGGCGCTTTTGGGATTTGGGGAAACGGATGACGGTATGCGTGTGTGCAAGGCTGTCATGGAGGGGATTCAGTATCAGGCGGCATGGGTTCTTTCCCTGCTGGATACGGTTCATGGAACGGAAAATAAGGATTTGGTCTGTGCCGGGGGAGCGGTGAAAAACCGGGCGCTGATGCAGATCAAAGCGGATATATTAAACCGGAACGTAAAGGTTCCCAGGCAAGGAGAGGCCACGCTGTGCGGCGCGGCGGCCCTCTTTTACAAAAAAAACATAGGACGAGACGTAGATATCCAATTTTTGCGTACGGCGCTGCCGCCGGGTGAGTGCTATCAGCCAAAGAAGGGGACGGCGGACGCTTACAGGCGGGTCTTTACAAAGAACTATCTGCCGCTTGTGGAAGTATTGCGAAAGTATTATGATAGGAATGAAATGTGACATCATTTTATAATGGAGGAGAAAAAATGGCAAACGTACAGAATCTGACCGAATTATTGAAGGATGCGAAGGAAAAGGGGTATGCAGTGGGATCGTTTTCCGCGCGTTACACCAAGCTGATTGCGCCCATCGTCCGCGCCGCCATGCAAACCCATTCCCCGGCGATCGTACAGCTTTCCGAAAAGGAAGTGATCCGCCACAAGGTAGGGGTGAAGGAATTTGCGGATGAGTTTTACCGGGTGGTAAAGGAACTGGATCCCAAAGTGCCGCTGGCGCTGCATCTGGATCATACAAAGACGCTGGATGTGATACGGGAGGCCATCGACGCAGGTTTTACCTCCGTCATGATTGATGCGTCGGAATTAAGCTTTGACGAAAATGTCAAAGTCACCCAAAAGGTGGTTGATATGGCGCATCCGGTCAAAGTGACCGTGGAGGCAGAACTTGGAAAGATCGGCACCACGGATTTTGTGGAGACGGATAAGGACGAGGAACTTTACACAGACCCGCAGGAGGCGGCCGAATTCGTGCGCCGTACCGGCGTGGACTGTCTGGCAGTTTCCGTGGGTACGGCCCACGGCGTTTATACCGTCCGCCAGCCCAAGGTGGACTATGCAAGGCTGGAGCAGATCAATAAGCTTACGGATGTGCCGTTGGTGCTGCACGGCGGCTCCGGCGTCCCCAGCGAGATGGTGGTGAAGGCGGCGCAGCTTCCCGGGGGCGGTGTCAGCAAAGTAAACATTGCCACCGATTTGGAACTGGCGATGCTGGCGGTGGTTGGCCGCACAGGACATCTGACGGAAGGGGAACTCAACGGATATCCGGAGGAAATGGTCGAAAAATCCCGGGATGCCGTGCAGGCTTTGGTGGAGGATAAGATTACAAACTATCTGTTGAGCAAAGACCGGGCATAAGTGGGGACTGTAAAATGCAAAGGCAAAAAAATGTGATTCTCATTATGGCGGATGAATGGAGGGCTGATTATGTTGGGTATTCCGGGAGCGGCAAAGTAGAGACTCCCAACATAGACCGGATTGCACAGGGAATCGGATTTTCATGCTGCCAAAGCAGCAATCCGATCTGCGCGCCAGCACGGACTTCCCTGATAACGGGGAGATATTCACACCAGATCGGTACGCTGGCAATGTATGGTGATCTGGATCCCACGATTCCGACTTTTATGCAGGTTTTGCAGAAGCACGGATATTATACCGCAGCGGCGGGAAAGCTGCATTATCTGGCAACCTGGGCGGGAAATACGCCAAGGGGGAAGGTTCTTGATTTGACCGCGTTAAAAGAGGAAATGAAGCGCTTTGGCTTCGACGATCTGTGGGAATCTGCGGGAAAGCAACTGATGTTACGCAATTTCTGCGACTACGGAAAACATCTGGAGCAGCTGGGGGTGCGGGAAGAATATCTGGATTTTATAGAGGAAAGCCTGGAGGGCGAAGAGGGGATTGTGCATAGGGAAAAAGCGGTAAGTCCCACCTTCCTGCGCGAGGAGGATTATATTGATGTAGTGACGGCTGACCGTGCCTTGGAGTTCTTGGAAAAAAGGCCGAAAGAAAAGCCATTTTACCTGTTTGCTTCTTTTTGCGGTCCGCATATGCCCTTTGATCCGCCGAAAAGATGGATTGAGCAGGTTCCCTATGAAGAGGCGGATGACTTTATAGAGGACGTGCCGCTTACGCCGGAGCAAAAAGAGGGCTTGTGGAAAAAACGCCGCAATTATAAGGCGATGATACGGTTGATAGATGCACAGGTCGGCAGGATTTTCTCCTATTTGGAAAAAGAAGGAATTTTGGAAGATACGGTGATTATGTTTACCTCCGACCATGGGGAAATGCTGGGGGATCATGGACGGCTGGGAAAAGCCGTGGCATGGAAGGAGTCCTCGACGATTCCGTTGGTCATCCGGCATCCGGATTATCTGGATGCCAGGATTTGCAAAACCCCGGTTTCCTTGGTGGATGTTGCCGCTACTGTTTTGGATTGCGCAGGGATAGATGCGGATGCCCTGAAAGGACAGGGACTGGCATTTTCGGGGCAGATTCCGTCCCGCTCCCTGCTTCCGGTGGTGCGGGGGGAGACGGAACGTGTCCGGGAGTATAGCTTTACGGAATCAGGCAGTAAATGGCAGATGCTGGAGACGGAAGAATGGAAATATGTGTTTTGGTTTGCCGCTTCACAGCCTGATTTGCCGGTAGAGGAACTTTACCATAAACCCTGTGACCCCAGGGAGCAGTCCAATCTGGCGGCGGACGGGAAGCATGAAGAGATATTGGAATGGTTCCGCAGACGCAGAATGTGGGAATTGGATCACAGTCAGGCAATTCAGACAATTTGGGCACCGCTGCATTTGTAGTTTGCAGGGAGATTTTGAGTCTGTCATTCAATAGGACAATGGGCAAAGGAGAGGAAAATGAAAGAGAAAAAACTGCACATGATCGGCAACGCGCATCTGGATCCGGTGTGGCTCTGGAATTGGCAGGAAGGCTTTCAGGAGGCAAAAGCCACCTTCCAGTCGGCCCTCGACCGGATGGACGAGGAGGAGGATTTTATTTTCACGTGTAGTTCCGCCGCTTTTTACGAATGGGTGGAAAAGAATAACCCGGCCATGTTTGCGCGGATCAAAAAGCGCGTGGAGGAGGGACGCCTGGAGTTGGTGGGCGGCTGGTGGATCCAGCCGGACTGCAATATCCCCTCAGGGGAATCCTTTGTCCGGCAGGGGCTTTACGGACAGCGTTACTTTCTGGAGAAGTTCGGGAAAATGGCGGTCACGGGGTATAACGTGGACAGCTTTGGGCACAATGGAAACCTGCCGCAGATTTTGAAAAAGAGCGGTCTGGACAATTATGTCTTTATGCGTCCGATGCCGCTGGAAAAGGGCTTGCCGGGCCGGATTTTCTGGTGGCAATCCATGGATGGCTCTGCGGTGATGACCTACCGGATTCCCTATGAATATTGCAGCTGGGGAAAGGATTTGGAGAAATATACCGACCGGTTAAAATGCGAATTGCAGGACGGCGAGGACGAACTGATGATGTTCTACGGAGTGGGAAACCACGGCGGCGGCCCTACGAGGGAGAACATCCGCAGTATCCATGCGCTCAATGCCCGTGAGGATATGCCGGTGATGGAGATGGGAACCACGGAAGGCTTTTTTGACGCGGTAAAAGGAAACGGGAAGGAGTATCCCGTCTTTATCGGCGATTTACAGCACCATGCCAGCGGCTGCTATAGCGTGCTTTCCCGGGTAAAGCGGGAAAACCGCAGGGCGGAGGATGAACTGGTGCGGGCGGAAATGTGGAGCGCCGTTTCTTCGCAGATGGAAAACCAGCCTTATCCGGACAATTTTAAAAAGGCGTGGAAAGGGGTGCTGTTCAACCAGTTCCATGACATTTTGGCGGGCAGCAGCATTCCTTCCGCTTACGACGATGCTTCCTATCTGTATGGGCAGGCCATGGCCATCGGGCAGGAAAACGTCAATTACGCAATTCAGGCGATATCCTGGGACATCCAGATTGAAGAGGATGTAACCATGCGGCCCATCGTGGTATTCAATTCCCATGCATGGGAGGGAAAAATGGCGGTGGACCTGGAGGTACGGGGGCTTGTGGATGACAATTTCAAGCTGACCGACGCGTCCGGAAACGTGCTTTGCGCGCAGCGTATCCAGTCGGAAGCCACGGTCAACGGCCAGTCCCGGCTGTTATTTGTGGCGGATTTGCCAAGTCTGGGATACGAGGTGTTCAAGCTGTATCTGCGTGTGGAGGATGCACCCCGCTTTGCGCCTGTGTCCGTCACGGCTTCCCGGATGGAAAACGACCGTTTTGCCCTTTGTTTTAACGACGAGACCGGCTATGTTTCCAGCCTGTATGACAAGAGAGAGGATTTGGAGGTGCTGCGCCGGGAGGGCGGACGTTTAAAAGTAATTGAGGATAAGTACGATACCTGGGCGCACAATGTATTTAAGTTTGATAAGCAGCTGGGGGATATGCAGCTGGTATCCAAGAAGGTGCTGGAGGAAGGGCCCGTGCGTTCCTGTGTGCGGGTGAAATATAAATACAACCAGTCTTATGTGGTACAGGATTTCAGGATGTACCGGGAACTGGATTTTATTGAGGTGAAGGTGCGCGTAGACTGGAGGGAGCCCTGTACCCAGTTAAAGGTCTGCTATCCGGTAAACCTAAACTTCCGCAAACCTTCCTACGAAATTCCTTACGGTTACATTGAAAAGAGCGCCAACGGGGAGGAGGAACCCGCCCAGACTTGGTTTGATTTTACCGGGGAGCATTTCAAAAAGGGAGTGATGTACGGTCTGTCCATTGCCAACGACGCCAAATACAGCTACAACATGGACATCGACGAGATGAACCTGACGGTGCTCAAAAATTCCGTCTTTGCCCACCATGATCCAAAGGAGTTGGAGCCCGGCACAGAATACCGGTTTGTGGACGACGGCATACAGGAATTTACCTATATCCTGCTGCCCCATGCAGGCTCCTTTAAAGAGTCCGGTATTACCAGACGGGCAAAGGAGATCAACGTGCGGCCCCTTACGGTCATCGAGACCTATCACAAGGGCGCCCAGCCCCAGAAGCGTTCCTTCCTCTCCCTTGACAGCGACCACATACAGGTGTGTGCCATCAAGGAAGGCGAGGACAAGGACGGCGTGATCGTGCGCATGTACGAGACGGCCAGACGCCCCGGCAGGGCGGTGCTGAAAGCGGACTTTTTGGGCAGGGAGCAGGAACTTTCCTTTGCGCCCTGTGAGATCAAGACGGTGAAGCTGCCCTATGACCGCAGCCTGCCCGTGACGGAAGTGAATATGCTGGAGATGTGACCCTCGCGGCAGCCGTCAAACAGACTCTAGCGGCCTGCGCATTTGATGCGCAGGCCGTATGTAAAATAGGAGGAAAAAGCGATGCCCCACACAGTGGTGATTGCGGATGACATAACAGGCGCCAATGACATTGGCATTATGTATGCGAAAGCCGGTTTGAAGACCTACGTTTACAGCTACCAAGACGGCGGAGGGCAGGCATATCTGCCCTGCGATGCGCTGGTAATTGATACGGATTCCCGGTTTGACACTTATGAGGAGGCTTACCGGAAAGTGCGCAGCGCACTGGAGCATATGCCGTTGGAAGGGGTGGCCCAGTTTATTGATAAGCAGTGCTCCGTGTTTCGGGGCAATATCGGCGCGGAGTTTGACGCCATGCTGGACGCTTTGGGGGAGGATTTTGCGGTGGTGGTACTGGGATTCCCGGACAACGGGCGCACCACCCTGCACAGCGTGCATTATGTCCACGGAATGAAGCTGGAGGATTCACAGTTTCGCAATGACCCGGTGCATCCCATGACAAAGTCCGATTTGGTGGAGATTTTGCAGGCCCAAACCAGGCGCCGGGTGGGAGCCGTCCATTATGAAACCTATGAAAAGGGCCCTGTAGCGGTGCGGGAAGCCATAGAAAAAGCCAAAGAAAAGTATCAATATGTGATTATGGATGTGCGTGATAACGCCGATCTGGCGCTTCTGGCACAGGTTTTGCAAAACCAACGGATACTTTGCGGCAGTTCCGCCCTCTCGGCAGAGTTGGCCCGTCTGCAGGCCCGCCAGGGAGGGGATACAACGGGCAGAACCCTTGTCAGCAGAAGGCAGAAGGTGTTTTGCATGGCCGCAAGCCTGACGCCCCAGACGGTGGAACAGACCGCCTATATGCGGGAAGCAGGCTATCCTGTCATCACGCTGGATACCCGCAGGATTGTGGATGAAAATGACCGGGAGGAAGAAAAGAGGCGGGTACATGCGCTGGTATGCAAAGCCTATGAGAACGGGGAATTTGCCATGGTCCATTCCATGAACCGGGCAGAGGAGGTGGAAAAGACCAAAAAAATCGCCCAAAAGGCGGGAATGGACAATACGCAGATATCCAGCCTGGTTTCGGCGGTTTTATCGGAAATTTCCGTGCAGGTCATTCAGGAGTACCAAATCCGCAGGATCATTGTCTGCGGCGGGGATACCTCCGCGTCTTTGTGCGCCCATTTGGGGATCGGCGGTATGCAGGTGCTGGAGGAGATCGAAGCAGGCCTGCCTACCTGTGAGAGCGTGGAGGAGCCCCATTACCGGATGGTTTTAAAGTCGGGCAGCTTTGGCAGCCAGGCTTTTGTGGAGAAAGCCATGGAGAAGCTTTGGCTGGAAGAACAGAAAGGAGTCTAAGGAGGGAAAAGCAAGGGCTATGAAGGTGAAGGATCCGCATTTTGTGCTGGAAAAAATCGAAAAATACCTGCAGGAGGACATCCGGCCGTCCCGGGTGCGCAGCCAGGTGGAGTTGGGGGACTGGAAATACTTGGAGACGGACATGGATGCGCGTATCGACGACGCCTATCCCATTGATTATGACGACAGCGGCTGGCAGGATTTTAGGCTCTGGGATACCTGGGGCGGCTACGATAAGGTGGCATGGTTTCGCACGACGGTGAAAATCCCTGCTTCCATGCGGGGAAAGCCGTTGGCCATTAGGCTCCTGCCCGGCCCCAGGGACGGCGGGGATTCCACGGCGGAAGGGCTTTTGTACGTGGACGGCGCGCCTGTACAGGGCATGGACATCTGGCATGAGGAAGCCATTCTGGAAGAAAAGCTTTGCCAAAAGGAAGAACTGCATCTGGCGCTGAAGGTCTGGAGCGGCGTGCTGGGTGTGCCCAAATACAGGAGGTTTCAGTTTGCGGCCCTTTTGGAACTGGATATGTGTGTGGACCGGTTTTATTATGTGGCGGATACCCTGCGGCGCTGCGCACTTTTGCTGGATGAAGATGACCTGCGCAGGATCCGGCTTACAAAGCTGTTGAACGAGACGTTTGCCAGGGTGGATTTTTTGAATTATCCCGGGGAGTCTTATTATGCCTCCGTATCCAGGGCGCTTTCCTTTGCGGAAGGGCAGCTTGGGGAACTGGCCAAAACGCAG
This sequence comes from uncultured Eisenbergiella sp., assembly GCA_948960675.1. Classification (GTDB taxonomy): domain Bacteria; phylum Bacillota; class Clostridia; order Lachnospirales; family Lachnospiraceae; genus Gallintestinimicrobium. The sequence continues at coordinate 6,446 of CARDPF010000015.1, read as the reverse complement.
GAGATCAAACCCATGGTTTACGGCGTGGGACATTCCCACATTGATATGGCGTGGCTGTGGCGGCTTTGCGCCACCAGGGAGAAGGCTTCCCGCACCTTTTCCACGGTATTGAACCTGATGAAGCAGTATCCTGAGTACCGCTTCATGCATTCTTCCCCCCAGCTGTACAAATTTTTGAAGGAGGATTATCCGGAAATCTATGCGCAGGTAAAGGAACGCATCGCCGCCGGACAGTGGGAAATCACGGGGGGCATGTGGGTGGAGCCGGATACCAATATTCCTTCGGGGGAGTCGCTGGTGCGGCAGTTTTTGTACGGCAAGCGCTTTATCCGGGAGGAATTTGGTAAAGAGACCACGCTGGTATGGCTGCCGGACGTGTTTGGCTACAGCGCGGCTTTTCCGCAGATCATGAAAAAATGCGGGATGAAATACTTTATGACCACGAAGATTTCCTGGAACCAGTATAACCATTTCCCCTACGATACGTTTTGGTGGAAGGGCATTGACGGCTCCGAGGTGTTCACCCACTTTATCACCACCCCGGAGAACGGCTCCTGGTATTACACCTACAACGGGCATATGGATCCGGAGGAAGTGACGGGGGTTTGGAAAAATTATAAAGATAAGGATAAAAACGACCGGCTGCTCATCGCGTTTGGCTGGGGCGACGGCGGGGGCGGCCCCACAAGGGAAATGCTGGAGCAGAGCCGGGTGATGAAGAATGTGCCGGGCATTCCGGGGGTGGAGATTGATACCGCAGAGAATTATTTTGCGCGGCTGTATGAAGGCGTAGACCATGCCAGTCTGGGCAAGTGGGAAGGGGAACTGTATTTTGAACTGCACCGGGGCACGTATACTTCCCAGGCGGCCAACAAACGCTATAACCGAAAGACGGAAATTTTGCTGCACGACATTGAATTTTTGTACTCCTTCATGAATATATTCACAAACTGCGTATCATATCCGCGAAAAGAATTGGACGGGATGTGGGAGCGTACCCTGCTAAACCAGTTCCATGATATTCTGCCGGGCTCTTCCATCCGTCAGGTATATGAAGATACCACGGCGGATTATGAGGCCATCGGCCGGCAGGGCGGTGCGCTGGCAGAACAGGCGAAGGCAGAGATCGCAGAATGCGTACCGGTAAGCGCAGATTCGGTGGTTTTTTTGAATACCACGGGCTTTGTGCGGGACGGCTATGTGTTTGTGCCTTACGGGGAGCGGTTTGTGGACGGCTGTCTGTTGCAGGATGGGGACGGTCAGCTTGCCATGGCCAAGGCCGACGGGAGCGTGCTGGCTTATGTGAAAAACCTTCCCGCCTACGGATACCAAACGGCACAGATTGTGCGGGATCCCCTTATGGCAAAAGAAGGCGGGAAGGAAGATACGGCGTGCCATGCCGTGACGGTATCTGGGGACGGCGCGCATATCGAAAGCCCTTATTATGTGATTGACCTCAATGAAAACGGTGAGATCAAAGCCCTGTATGACAGGGAGCATGCGCGTCGCGTGGACTGCCAAAAGCCCATGAACGTTTTTGCCGCTTTTGAGGATAAACCGCAGCGTTTCGACGCCTGGGATGTGGACATTTATTATAAGGAAAAGCCTTACCGGGCGTTTTGCCTTACCGGACGGGAGGTATTGGAAACCGGGGAGCGGGCCAGAATCCGCCAGACCTATACCTTCAATAAGTCGGTGTTGGAGCAGGAGATCGTCGTGTATGCAAAGGAGCGGCGGATTGATTTTGTGACGAAGGTGGACTGGAAAGAAAAGCAGGTGTTTTTAAAGGCCTACTTTCCGGTGGATGTGCATGCGGATACGGCAACCTATGAAATCCAGTTCGGCAATATCAAACGGCCTACCCACACCAATACGGAATGGGATTTTGCGCGGTTTGAGGTGTCTGGACACAAGTGGGTGGATCTGTCCGAGAACGGCTATGGGGTGGCCCTGTTAAACGACTGCAAATACGGATATGATATACAGGAGAACGTGATCGGATTGTCGCTGTTAAAATCCGCCGTCCGTCCGGACGAGACGGCAGACCGGAGGGAGCACCGCTTTACCTATGCGCTTTATCCCCATGCAGGAACGGTTGCAGACAGCGACGTGCAGCGGGCTGCACTGTGCCTGAATATGCCGGTGCAAACCTGTGAGACGGCCGGAAAGCCGGATGCAAAAGGGTATGCGTCCCAAAGCCTTTTGTGGACGGATTGCGACCATATCCAGATTGATACCGTCAAACGTTCCGAGGACGGCAAGGCGCTGACGGTCCGTCTTTATGAATACAAAAACAGGGCGCAGGATAACGTCAGCCTGCATTTCGGATTCGACGTAGGGCGGGCAGAGTCCTGTAACCTGTGCGAGGAGGAGACGGCTGGGGTAGGGACGGCAGACCGGGCGGTAACATTTGATATCGGCTGCTACGAAATCAAAACCTTTAAAATTTATCCAAAAAAATAAGAATATACGGCCGGCCGGGCGCATTTGAAAGCCTGTTTTGGAAGCATCCGGCCGGCGGATGGGAGTAACAATGGAGATTTCACTTTCCGGTTGTAAGTGGCAGGTGAAAGGGTATTGGCCCTATGTGCCGCTCAAGGAAAAGAGCATGGAGACCGGGCAGACGCTGCACGGTGTGACGGATTGGATAGACGCACAGGTTCCGGGCAGCGTGCATGTGGATTTGTTTAGGGCCGGTCTGATTGAGGATCCGTATTTTGCCAAAAACAGCCTGCACTGTGAATGGGTGGAAAACCGCTGGTGGATGTACCGTACGGTTTTTCCGGCGGTGCTAAACGGCGTTGACCTGCGGGGACAGCATGTGGAACTGGTATGTAAGGGGCTGGACTATGAGGCGGAAGTGTTTTGCAACGATGTATCCTGTGGCTCCCATATCGGAATGTACGACGCTTTCCGGGTGGATGTGACATCCCTTTTGCAGGAGGAAAACAAGCTGGTGGTACTGTTTAAGGGCGTTCCGGCGGAGATGGGGCAGATCGGCTATACTTCCAGGACTTCCACGCAGAAAAGCCGCTTTAATTACAAGTGGGATTTTTCCACCAGACTGGTGAACATTGGGTTCTGGCAGGATGTGGTGCTTTCGGTGCAGGAGGAAGCGGCATTTGAAAACGTGCATCTGGACACGGATTACCAGGGAAGGCAGGGGCGGATTCTTTTTGCTGCGGATATCGCCGACCACAGAAGTGTGCAAACGGCAAAATTAACCTGCAAAATCACGGCGGCAGGGCCTTTTGACCGGCGCAGTCAGGATAAAAGGCTGCTGGAAGCGCTGGAGCAGGAGGGAAGTCTTAGGCAGTCTGGGATGCCGGAAACCGGGAAAGGACAGGAGACGGGCGCAAGGCAGCCCCAAACCGCAGACTGGTCTGCATCAAAACCGGAAACCTTTGTTTGGGAGGGGGAAGTGCCTTCCCAGGGCGGTAAGGCGCGGATTGACGCTGCGCTGCTTGTGCAGGATCCCATGCTCTGGCAGCCAAACGGCAGCGGTATTCCCTGGCTGTATGCCGGGAATGCGCAGATTTGGGAGGGGGACAGGCTGCTTTGCACCTATCCCTTCCAAACCGGCATCCGTACCCTGCGTCTGGATGCCAATGAAGGTGCGCCCAAAGATGCCCTGCCCTATACCTTTGTGGTAAACGAGGTAAAAACCTATATCAAAGGCGTCAATATGACCCCGCTGGATCATGTCTACGGGGCGGTGGATGCAAAACGCTACCGGTATCTGGTGACTGCCATGGCCCACGCGGGCGTCAACCTGGTGCGTGTCTGGGGAGGCGGCCTGATTGAGAAGGAAGTCTTTTACGATTTGTGCGACGAAAACGGGATTCTGGTCTGGCAGGAGTTCATCCAGTCCAGCTCCGGGATTGACAACCGGCCCGGGGAGGATCCTGCTTTCTTACGGCTTTTGGAAACGGCTGCGACAGCTGCGGTACGGGAAAAGCGGAACCATGTGTGCCTTGCGGTTTACAGCGGCGGCAACGAGCTGATGGATGGGGAAAACCGCCCCAGCGGTTATGACAATAAAAATCTGGCCATGCTCAAAAGCATTGTGGAAAAAGAGGACGGCAGACGCGTCTTTTTACCCACCTCAGCATCCGGCCCCAGGGAATTTGTCACAAAAGAAAAGGGTGTCAGCCATGACGTGCACGGCAGCTGGAGTTATGGGGGTAATCCCGGTCATTATGAACTCTACGGGGAGTCGGACAGCCTGTTCCACAGCGAATTCGGCATGGACGGGGTTTCCTGCAAAAAGAGCCTGCAAAAATTTTTGCCGGTTCCATCCCTGCGCCCTACCCCCATGTCGGGGGATCCCAACTGGCAGCACCACGGAGAATGGTGGGGAACCTATTTTAGGGATTGTGGGATGTTTGGCCCCATCGAAAAGATGCCGGGGAAGCTGGAGACCTTTGTCCGGTGCAGCCAGTATATGCAGTCGGAGGGGCTGCGGTTTATTTTGGAGGCAGACCGCAGGAGGGCCTTTGCCAACAGCGGTACGATCATCTGGCAGTTTAACGAGCCTTGGCCCAACTCCTCCTGCACGAATTTGGTGGATTATTACGGGGAAACCAAATCCGCCTATTACCAGGCCAGACGGGCTTACGAGAACCGGCATATTTCCATTGACTATAGGAGTCTGACCTACCGGGCGGGGGAGCGGGTATCCTTTCCGGTGTATGTGGAAAACAGCGGGGCGTTTTTGGAAGGACGCGTCTGTATGACGGCGAGAAACCTGGCGGGGGACGTGCTTGCACAGACGGAATATGCCGCCCATGTGCTGGATAAGAGAAGTACGAAAACGGGGGAGTTTTCCTTTGTAGTGCCCAGGGAGGATGTCTTTTTTGTGACGGCCATGCTTTGGGAGGGGGAAACGGTTTTGTCGGAAAACACGTATCTGTTTTCCACCTGTGAAAAAGAACCCTTTGCAGCGCTTTGTAAAAAGCAGGGGCAGGTTGTCCTGACCGCGCAGGCTGTATCGGCCCTGCCAGACGGACGCTTCCGCGCGCGGCTGTCCTTAAAAAATACCGGGGACAGGGCCGTTATGGAGGCCGGGGTTTGGCTGGAAGGCGACAGCCACTGCCTGCTTGGCAGCGACAATTATGTGACCCTGTTTCCGGGGCAGGAGCGGGAATTGTCCTTTTTGCTGATTCCCTATGCGGCGGGCCCCTTTGAGATAGAAAAATACGACGGCAGCGTGACCGCGCCGAAATTTATGGTGAGATGGCTGTAAAGAGGCGGCGGTTTTGAATGGTTTTTAGGGAGGTGGGCGATGGAACAGCGAATTTTACAGGCAGAATTGGAAATATTTCGGCAGAGCGGCACAAAGCAGTCGATGATGTCCGACGCGCCGGATGAAACGCAAAAAAGGCAGGTCTTTGGGTTTGACCTGGAGGATGCAAAGGCCTGCTTTACGGCAGAGCAAAAAGGGGACTGCCTGATGGGGCGGGTGGAAGCGTCCTTACGGGCAGAGCCTTTCCGGGAAAACGACGGCTTTGCCTATGCAGAGGCACTTAGCCTGTCGGTGACACTTTCGCATAAGCCCCTGCGCATGACGGCCCTGTATCTGCACCGGGACTGGTGGACCAGACCGGCTTTTGTGACAAACTGGGAAGAACTGCCGCCCCGTACCCAGTGTGTCTATTTGGACTACGGCGATTGTTTTGGCTGTCTGCTTTTGCTTTCGGGGGAATCCTATAAAGCGCAGGCGGCCGGAGGGAGGAAGGATGTTTTGCGGATCGGCCTGACCGCTTACATGGCGGGGGAGATGTCCCTTTGCGAGCCGGTTTTTGTGCTGGCAGAGGCAGACAGCCCTTACCGCGCAATCGAGATTGCCTGCCGGATGGCGGCGGGGGAGACGGGGGCACTGCTTACCGGCCAGAAGGAACTGCCCGAAATGTTTGACTATCTGGGGTGGTGCAGCTGGGATGCCTTTTACCGGGAGATCAGTGAGGAAAAGGTGCGGGAAAAGGCGGGGGAGCTTGCCCAAAAAGACGTGCCGGTGCGCTGGCTTTTGATGGACGACGGATGGCAGTCCGTCCGGGAGGACCGGATGTACGACCTTGCGCCGGAGCGGGAAAAGTTTCCGGACGGCTTTTTAGCCATGGCGGCCGACTTAAAGGCGGACGGGCGGATACGCTGGCTGGGGGTCTGGCATTCGCTGGGCGGATACTGGGGCGGCATAGAGCCGGGAAGTGCAGCGGCGCAGGCGCAGCGGGAGCATTTGTATCTTACCAGAAGCGGGAAGCTTCTGCCTGCGCCCTGTGCCGGGAAAGGATACGGCTTTTACCGGGACTGGTATGCATATTTGCGCAGTGAGGGTATTGATTTTGTGAAGGTGGACGGACAGAGCGCTATCAAAAACCATTATGCCAATGACCAGCCCGTCTGCCGGGCGGCCCGGGAAACCCACCGGGCGCTGGAGGGCGCTGTGG
>CARDPF010000014.1 GCA_948960675.1 uncultured Eisenbergiella sp. | reverse complement strand
GACTGGAGTTCAGACGTGTGCTCTTCCGATCTCGGAGTTTTTGGGGGTATTGCACACGATGTATGCAGAAGGACTTCTGCACCCGGACTTTTTGACCATGGACGTTATGACGGCCAGGGCGCTGTATGCGGAAGGAAAGGTACCGGTAGTTGCCGATTCCGCCCCGTATGTTTCCAGACCGGAGAATTTTGATAATTATGTCGCGCTTACCCCGCTAAGCAGCGAGTGGTGTAAAGATGGCGTTGTGCCCGCAAGTCTTTCTTATAATAATTACGGATGGCATGATGTATACATTTCCGCAGATACGCAATACCCGGAATTATGCATGCGCCTGTTGGATTACCTGTATTCCCCTGAGGGAAGCGTGTATTCTACCGACGGCTGTCCGGTGGGGAGCGAAGACTCGCTTGGATTGATAGAGGGATTTACCTTTGACGAAGACGGAAATATTCAGTATATGGATGTGGAAAGCGGAAAATCGGAATCCTATGTAGCTTACAGCGACGGTGTGATCGGAATGGGTATTACAGGAAGAATTCCAAGGCTTTTGACCGAAATGGAAATGTGTGGTTTTGAAGATCCGCAGTATCCGCAGGCAGAGGAACTGGATTTGTCCAACGGAGACCAAAACTACAGGTATCTTCTTTACAATGCGCACAAGGATCACATGATAACAGGCATTCCCAATGCCATGTACCTGGATGCGGAGACGAGCGCGCGCTATTTAGACCTGGCTACGGTGATCGGCAATTATGTGAATGAAGAAAGTGCAAAATTCATTGTCGGACAGCGTCCCCTGGAGGAGACCGGTCAGTTTTTTGAGGAACTGAAAGCTTTGGGAATAGAGGAATATAAGGAGATTGCCCGCAGCGCCTATGCGGATTTCATTGCGGCGCACCAGTGATGCCGGTTTGAAAGGAAAGGTACTTTCCGGGGCCGGGAGTGAGGCCCCGGAAAAAAATTAGGGAATGAGGGGAGGAAACAAAAGCAGATGGCCCAAATCAAAGAAATACTCTGTATGCATCATAGTCATTTGGATGTAGGGTATACGCATCCGCAGGATATGATTCTCGAACTGCAGTGCGATTACATAGAGCAGGCAATGGATCTTTGCGTAAAGACGGCGGACTGGCCGGAGGAGTCACGGTTTTGCTGGACTTGTGAGGCGACGTATCCCGTCCTGAAATGGTTCAGGACGGCAAAGCCGGAAAGGATAAAACTTTTCAGGAGGCTGGTTTGCGAAGGAAGAATCAGTGTCGCGGCCCTTCCCATGCATACGACGCCGGGATGTACGGCTTTGCAAATGACACAGTATTTGCAGCATTTGCATGAAATCCGGGAACTGACAGGTTCGGAAATTACTACGGCGGTGAGTCATGATGTGAATGGACAGCCATGGACGCTGTCTTCCCTGCTTTTGGACAGCAAAATAGCATTTTACCTTACGGGAATCAATGTACATTTTGGGGGGATTCCCTTTCCACGGCCGTATTCTTTTTTGTGGGAAACGCCGGACGGGAGGTTCCTTCCGACTTTTCTGGGGGAACATTATTCTGTGTTCAGCCAATTTTTTTTCACAAACCAAAACAGTACGGAGTTGATGCACAAAGGGGTGCAGGAGTATGTAAAACGGGTAGGGGAGGGCGGATGGAAGAATGACTTTATCTTTTTGACTGCCACCAATCCCCCGCTTTATGACAATAATTGTCCGGATGCAGCGCTGGCGGATTTAATACGACGGTATAATGCGGAAGAACATGAACAAAAAATCCGTTTTGCCACACCGGAAACTTTATGGGAGCGGTTAAAAAAGGCAGATCTTGGCCGGCTGGAGAAAAAGAAGGGGGACTGGACAGACTACTGGAATTTTGGGTGCGCGAGTACGGCCCGGGAAGTAAAAATAAGCAGGAAGGCAAAAATGCTGCTGCAGGCGGGGGACTTTCTTACCTGTTTGGAACAAAAAGCCGATGAAAGGGAAAACGCCTTACAGGAAAAGGCATATGGGAAAGCGCTTCTTTTTGACGAGCACACGTGGGGCTGGGTGTCGTCTGTCAGGCAGCCGGAACATGAAATGACTTATGCGCAGCTGAACCATAAAAAAGAGTTTGCTTATGCGGCTGCGGAATTGGCGGCCTATCTGGTGGGCACAAAAATGGAAAGGCTTGCGGAAAATCCGTATCAGTCGGATTTGCAGGAGGGAATGGTACTTGTGAATCCGGTAGGGGCGCCGATGCAGTGCGAGGTGGAAATCCCGGAAGCCGTACAACCGGGAAGAAGACTTGCGTCCTCCAGAACGGCGGGGTATACTCCTTATGTGGGGGAAATGGATAAGCGGACAGGGGCTGCTGTCAAAACCGTGGAAATGCCGCCTTTTTCGGTTAAATTTATTCCGTACAAAGATTTGTGCAGGCAGGAGGAGTCCCAGGAACAGATTACAGTGCTGGAAAACCGGAAAATCCATACGCCGTTTTATGAGGTGGAGTTGTGTGAAAGTAACGGCCGCATCCTACAGATCACGGAGAAGAAAAGTGGCCGTAAAATGCTGCAGGAAAATGCCCTTTGGGGGCTTTTTGATGTGGTGGAGGAAAGCGTGGACGAGCGGTTTGCGGCGCCGGAACGGGGAAGCATTTATCCGTTGGACGTCCAAAAGAGGAACCAAAGCATTACGACATGGAGGCATGACTGGAGGGCGGTTCGGGAGGGAATCAAAAAATTTGACGGTTTTAGGATAGAGGAAGGCGCAGGGAGCGTTTCCCTGTATTACTATGCACAGTCGAAAAGTATGAAAGACATAGAGCAGCGGATTCGTTTTTCTGCCCTGCATCCCAGAATAGAACTGGACATTTGCTTTAGGAAGGAAAAAACATCGTCGCCGGAAGGAATTTATGTTACCTTTCCGCTGAAGCTTTTGCAGGGATGGGAGTGCATTTATGATACTGCGGACACGTTTGTAAAATTGGATGAAGAACAGCTTGGCAATGTCTGCAGGGATTACCTTACGGTAGACAAAAGCGTGTCCCTGTTTGATGCGGCGGGGGGATATACGCTTGCCTGTCCGGATGCGCCTATGGTGCAGGTAGGAGGTTTCCAGTTTGCAAAAGAAAACAGAGGGATTGAGAGAAATGAAAATCCGCTGCTGTTGGCATGGCCGATGAACAACTACTGGGATACCAATTTTGCACCGTCACAGGACGGGATGATGTGTTTTCATTATGAATTGAGTTGTTTTGCAGCGTTTGACGCACGGGAAGCATACCGGCTGGGCATGCAGGCGGCAAAGCCTTGTGTGACAGGCGCCGCAATCGAATGTAAAACGGAACGGATACAGGAAATGCTGCAGTGCGAAAGCCAAACCAGCATCCCCATTTTTGTGCGTCCGCAATATAAGCAGGACGGATGGCTTGTGGCGGTTAGGAATTTTTCGCGCAGAGAAGGAAAATACACCATTGGGATTCCCCAAAAAAGCATTGCCGGCGTTTATGTGACCGATATAGAGGGACAAGTAAAGCAGGAATTGGAGACGGACAGACACACATTTTGCGGGGTGCAGCCGCCAAACGCCATTACCTTTTTGAAGGTTTGTTTTCATGAAAGCGAAATGAGGAGTCGGGATGGAGAGGGAAAAGGGAGTTGTGGAAAGCCGGCTGGATCCGGCGGCGCCTGACCAGTTTTTTTCTATGGACGGTTGGTTTGTGTGGGGAGGAACGGTGTGCCGGGAGAAGGAGCGGTATTATCTTTTTGCCTCCGCCTGGAAAAAGGAATATTCTTTTAGCGGCTGGGTAAAATATTCCACGATCGTGCAGGGAGTGGGGGACAAGCCGGAGGGGCCCTTTCGGTTTCTGCGGGAAGTGACGGAATTAAAAACACAGGACTGGAGCCGGGAAATGGTGCATAACCCGACGGCGTTAAAGATAGGGGATACTTACTATTTATATTATATCGGAACCAACGGTAAAGCCAGTAAATGGAATGCAGGGCAGACGGAGGAAGCAGAAATTTACCGGTATAACCAGAAAATCGGGGTTGCCGTAGGAAAAACGCTGGAAAAGCCCCTTACCGTGTCCGTCCATAATCCGGTTTTTGCGCCTGTCCAAGGGGGCTGGGATTGTACGTATGTAACGAATCCGTCTGTGGTCCGTGGGCCGGACGGGATTTTGATGGTTTATAAGTCGCTGATGAAAGACCGGTCGGCCATGAAGCTGGGGATTGCCGGGGCAAAGTCGCCGGAGGGGCCTTTTGTCCGTCTGAAAAAAGAGCCGATACTGGATGAGAATGTAGAGGATCCTTTTATCTGGCATCAGGACGGGAAATATTGTATGATTGTGAAAGACATGCGGGGAACGCTTGCGGGCAGGCCGGACGAGGCGGTAATTTATACTTCCGGGGACGGTATCCGGTGGGAAGAACCACCGGTATACGCTTACGGAACACAGATTATGTGGAAAACCGGAAGCATATCGTATACAAATGTGGAGCGGCCGCAGATGTATTTGGAAAACGGGAAACCGGTGTGCCTGTATAATGCTGTGGGAAATGTACCGGAGCATACTTTTCACGTGGCCAGAAGGTTCCAAAAGGCAGCAGTCTGGGCGCAAACGGGATCTTCACGGTAGTGTGCCGGATATGCAAAAAACGCGGCTGTCTGGCACCCTCTGTGGGAATGAAAGGGGGAGGCAATGGGCGGGATTTTGAAAAAGCGGAATAAAAATCTGTTATACCATTATGCGGTATCCTACATGGGAGTGGCATTGACCGCCCTTTCCCTCTTCCTTTTCCTGTCCCTGTGGAATGCGGCGGAGGCAATGGAGCGGGAGGAGGTGAGGATTCTTCAAAACAGGATGCACATGGCGGCCAACGACTTGGAAGAGCAGCTGGAAACGATGAGAACCATCACCTTGAATGTGGCTTCCAGGGCGGAGTTTAGGAAGGATACCTTAAAGAAAGGCAAATACCGGGAAATTGAAATGCTTAACAGCCTCAAAAATTATAACTGGACGACGGTGATTTCCGACTTTTTCTTTTTAAGGTATGAGGGTGAAAAGAATATTTTTACGTCCCAGGGGGAAACCGTTTTATTTGAAGTATATTGCCAAAACAAGATCATGCCGGAGGAATATGAAAATGTGCGCGCGGCCCTGGAAAATGCTGCACAGGATAAAACGATTCCTTATCTGTTGGCAAAAACCGGGAACGGATCCGTACTGGTCATTTATCCGCTGAAGAAATACGCGGCAAGTTCCATCGGGATGGACGGCGTTTTGTGTTTTGAAGTGAAGGAAAAACTGCTGGAAAAGCGGATGGAGCAGATGGCCGGAAAACTGCCGGAGGATATGGAGATTTATTACGATGATTTCCGGCTGTTTTCCCGGCATGGGGATGGGGAAAACAACAATTTGACAGGGGAGACGGTATCCGGGCGGGGAAGGATCAGGATTGTATATGATCCGGATAAAACCGGCTATTTTGGGTGGAATACGCTATGCTCCCCGGGAAAGGGTGTAATTTTGGCCGGAATGATCCTGCTTCTTTTGGGGATTGCCCTGGTGGCGGCATGGAAAAGTTATGTACCCATCCAAAAACTGGTTCAAAAATATGATATCAGGCCGGATGTCATCGGCGATAATGAGTTGGATAAAATTGACGCCACGATTGCGGCCATGATCCAGCGGAAAGAGGATGACGGAAGGGTGTTGCAAAAACAGTACCAGCTGCTTAGGGCACATGTTTTGGGTATGATTGCCACACAGGAGTATTCCCCTATGTTGCAAAGCAGGATGGCGATGCTTCATATCCGCATGGACGGAGCGGTATTCGGAAAGCTTATTTGTGATTTTGACAATGTGCACACGCAGGAGGGCAACGGGGAGTTGGAACTTTTAGCGGAAGAACTTGCGGATGAAGGGGTCTGTGTATATGCATTTTGGACAACCGAAAAGCAGATGACGGTTTTGGTGTCGGCGGAAGAAGAATACCAGATTGGGGATGTGGAGGAAGCGCTGGGATCCCTGTTTGAGGTCAGGGGATTTGGGGCAGATGTTACAAGTTTGGGAATCTGCCGGGATTTAGGACGGCTGCACACGCTTTCCGGAACAAAGGAGGCCGCAGCAGGCGGGAAAAATTTTGCTTTACCCAAAAAAATGGCATCGGAATACGAATTTGCAGAAGGACAAATTGCAGGGGACGGGGGCTTGGAGGATTTCAGGAATCAAAGCGCTATGGCGGTGCGGGCCGTAAAATATATTGATGAAAATTATACCAGGTATGATCTGAGTTTGGACATGGTGGCAGGGGAACTGCATATCACGTCGCCGTATTTGAGCAGGCTGATCAAGCAACAGATAGGAATGAATTATAAAGAATATTTGACCAGACTGCGGATGACGGAGGCAAAGAAGCTGCTGCAGGATAAAAATGCCAGCATTGCGGAGGTGTGCCAGCGGACAGGATATTCCAATGTATCCCATTTTATCAAGACATTTCAGAAATATGAGGGAACCACGCCTGCGAAATACCGGGATGTCAGGTAAATTGGCCGCAGCGATTTCCCAAGCGCTGCCGGACAACGTTTTTTTGCGGTATACCGGGTCTGCTTTGGCCATACAATGATAGAAAAGCCGTGAGGTTTGGAAAATGAAACGGTTGTGGCAGTATCAGGCGGTTCAACTTTTAGGGATGGCGGCATTTTTGACCGCCTCTTTTTTTGCGGGAAGACAGGCTGCCGTCATGGTGGACGGGTATGTGCAGAAGCAGGAAGCGGCCATGGAAAAGGACGATTATTCCAAGATGCAGAAATACTGCGTGGTTATTGATGCGGGGCATGGGGGCGGTCCGTTGCGGCGATGGGGGCCGCCGTATATTTCCCTTCCTTCTGGCGGGTAATGACGAGGGGGCGCAAGTCATATGCCGTGATTTTACAGCCGGATGCGGTGCGTGATACGGTAAAGCAGGCCATGCCGCCCTTGGCGCAGGTTTTTTCCGGCTGGGCGCTGACAAAATTGCCGATGGAATAGTAAAGCAGCATTTCATGGCCGTCCCCGTCCCGGAGAAGTTCGCAGGGCTGCAGGATATGGGGGTGGGAGCCGATCACTACGTCCGCTTTGCAGGATAAAAATACCTGTGCCCATTTTTCCTGAAAATTGTCCGGTTCGGGGGCATATTCCGTGCCCCAATGGACAAACACGATCATAAAATCACTGTCGGCCTTTGCTGCCGCAAGCTCCTTACGTACGGTAGCTTCATCGGCAAGCAGGTGCACCATCCGGGGGGAATCTTTGGGAAGCGGGATACCGTTTGTGCCGTAGGTGTAATTGAGAAGCGCAAACCGGATGCCGTTTTTTTCGACGATGGTATAAGGATTTACGTCCCGTTGGGTTTTTGGTTGAATGCCAAGGCATTTGATGTTTCGGGATTCAAAAAAATCTTTGGTGAACCGGATGCCTTCTGCGCCCAGATCCATGGCATGGTTAGTGGCGCAGGTGACAATTTGGAATCCGGCATCTGCGATAGCCTGTCCCACTTCGGCGGGGGTGCCGAACCGGGGATAATCGCTGTATAGGGTAGGATTGTCAGTCAGGGGAGTTTCCTGGTTCAGGATGGCAATGTCGCTTTGGGAGATAATTTCCCGTACATTTTCGAACAGAAAATCGAACCCCTGACCATGATGCAGCCCATAGTGGTAGATCGGTTCATGGATCAGGTTGTCCCCGAAGGCGATAAAGGAAACTTCTGTTTTTTCCCTGGTAAAGCCCCAGGAATCCCAGAACCAGCTGGTGGTTTTACCGTCCGGATCCGTCAGCAGAAGGTGGTTTTGGGAGGAGTTGTCGCAGCGGACGGACATTTCGGCCACCGCCTGTCCGATATAGGAGGACATCCATTTGGGACGCACGGCCTGCCGGTCATACCGATAGACAAAGATATGCTGGGACCATTTTGTCTCGTCATGTTCTACCCAAAAAGGCCGGTTTTTTCCGTAACGTCCGGTTTTCCAGCAAAGCAGGATTAGTTCATCGCATTGATCGCGGTCGATATCACAGGAGAGGGCGGCCTGTACTTTGGTGTTTTTGGGGGAAGTCCAGACGGGGATGTTATCATAAAAAACGGTTACGGATTTGTCCTGCAGGGAGATTTCGTATTGGCCGGATTGGGCAGTGTGCAGGCCGCATGTCCAGTCGATCCAGCGCGGCAGAAAAGCGCCGTTTTGCCAAAGAAGATACAAAACGGCGCAAAGTCCTACAAACGCAGAGGCGGTAAACGCATATTTTTTGGCGGTTCGTTTCTTATTCATAATAGTACCGGTAGCTGGCAGTCCATTCCGGTTGGGCGATCGGGGGATCTATGACATAATTTCCCGCATCATCTGCCTGCAGCCCCATCATCTGCCGCCATCGGATGTCCGTCAGCCTGTCCGAAAGGGGCCATGGAAACTGATAGAAGGAATACGTGCTTCCCCTGGCCAATTTTAATTTGCCGTCCACCTTTACGATTACGTAAATTTGGGAGGGATCCCCGGTGGCGGCTTCCAGCACGGTGCCGTTGGGATCGGTGGCGATGTCCACCACCAGCGCTGCCGGGAACTCCTGGGTGGAAATATATTCGGAGTCTGTCTGGTCTTTGACGGTTTCATACCAGAAATGCTCGATACTGCCGCCATAGCTTTTGATGAATTCGTATTCCTGATCCGTCAGCGTTTCATCCTGCAGTTCCTTTTGGGAAATGGTAAGAAGGGTGGAGGCAATCTGGGACAGGCGGGTAAGGTTTTCGGCATCCGCAGGGGCCAGCAGGCCGTAGTGGGACAGGCCCTGTGCGGTTTGGTCGGAAAGTGCGGCAAACCTTGCATAAACTTGCGGTTCCGGTTCCACATAGCCACGGTCATCCGGTTCCTCCTCCCAGCCGCCGCCCATTTCCGCGATCACCTGCTTGGCGTAGAGAACCGTGTCATGCTTTAGTTCCGTATAGCTTCCGGCAAAGCATTCCAGGTTTTTTTTGTCCCATTCCCTGCTTTGCATAAAGACAGGATAGCCTTCGCCTTTGGACTGCAAAAGAGGGCGCAGGGTGTGGAGCCAGCCCGCGTAAAGGCTGGCGGACCAGAGTGTCTGGTTCTCTTGGGATAGGGCATCCCTGAGCAGGGTCATATTTTCCGTGTAACCGGCGTAGTCCGTGGCCCCGGCTTCTGTGAGAATCTGCAGGGCGGCATCGCTGCCAAGGGCGGCAGGCACATCAAGCACGTCCGGCAGCATGCGGTTTTGTCCGGCATCGTTTTGTTTGGTATTGCTGTAAATCAGCCGCTGCATGATGGCGGCGTCGATTGTGAAGCGCTGTCCCAGAAAACGCAGCCCCGGGATAACGGGGTTCTCCCCGTCCATGACAGGAACGGAATGGATCTGCGGAAGGGGGAGGGCAGCGGCCAATGCGCGAAACCGCGCAAAGGCTTCCGGGTTGCCGGGAAGGCTGTCCAAGGCCGGACTGTCCCCATAGGCCTCATGGAGGAGGGGTTCATATTCGCACACCCCCAAGTCGTCACTGGCTCCCGCAAAAAAGGAGGTTACGGCGTAAAGCGCTTCCCAGGTCTTTTGGCAGTCCGGGTTTTGGGAAAGCGCCAGTGTGAGAAGCAGGGCGCTTCTGTCAAGATCTTCCTTTTCCTGCGCAAAATGAATTCGGCCATACCACATCATGGCCTGAAAATATGCCGTCAGCTTAGCGTCGCCTTCATAGTAGCCGCGGGGCGTATACTGCGAATAGTCTTCAAAATCATCTGTCAGCCCGCACGGGTGGATTCCGTCATGGAGACGGATTTTTTCCAGTTCTGTCAGGGCAGCTTCCGATGCATAGGCAGGAATGGCAATGCCGTCGTCGAGCAGTTTGGCTCCCACCGCGAAAAAAGCGGTGTTGCGCTTGGCGGCATTTTCCCACTCGCTGCCTTTTAGACGGTCGTATTGGGCAGCGCTCTCGGCAAGCATCTGCCTGCCCAGCTTGGCCAGCATGTCTGTCAGATAGTCCCGCTCTATGTTTTTGAGCAAATGGGAAAAATACAGATGATAGGTATGCATGAGGGAATCCACCGTCACAAAGCTGGGAAGCTGGCCGTAGCGGTTCATTTCATAAATTTCGTAAAATTCCTTGCCGGCATTGTTCCACACCACAAAGTGATTTTGGGCCAGCTTTTCGGTCATTGTGTCCGGCAGGTAAAACTGCCACAGATTGTCAATATTGCCAAGATCTGCATCCACGGTATACGCTTCCACACAGGGCGTAATCTGCAGGGGGGCGGCGCTGTCTGACGCATCCAGCAGAGCCGGACGGGTCAGGGCAGAAGACTGCCGGGAAGTGCCGTCCGCTGCCGGCGTGGTATCGGGAAGGGGCTGCACAGCGCTGTCCGGAGAAGAAACGGTACTTTCCTGTATGGGGGCCGGGGCGGTTTTAGTGCCCGGCTGTACCGCGCATGCGCCCAAAAGGACAGCGCCAAATGCGGATGCAATGATTGGCTTCCATTTATTTGCTTTCATAAGAGAACCTCCGCTGCAAAGGTTGGATATATTACATGCCATGATACCACAGACTGCGCTACGCGCTGCGCTCCCGCAATCCTAAAACACCTCAAAGTCATGTCATCATTATATACTCATAAATATTGTAACAGTTTAGCCTGCAAAGTCAAGAAAATGTGATTTGGCCAATCAAAATCCATTCCCGCAAGGTTATAGTTCACGGGCCAATGTCATTAAGTTAACGTCTACGAACGCCGGGAGGGAAATAAAATTCTCCGTCGCCACGCTTTCGCTCCGTAAAAAGCGTAGCGAACACTAGGTTCGTGGAATACCTCACCAAGTGCCGACGCTTTTTCAGGGGCTCCTTGAGAATTTTATTTCCCTCCCAGCTGACTTTGGCGTTAACTAAATGATATTGGTTCACGGGCAATGTCATGGCAGAGCAGGCCGCAATAGTGCCGCAGGCAACCGCCTCCCCATGGGGGCAACGACCCGGGAAAGGTGGGGACAAACGGCGTGCTGGAGAAGGATATCAATTTGGCCATTGCGAAGCGGCTCGCCGTGCTGCTGGAGCAGTCGGACGTAAAAGTGGTGTTAACCCGGGAGGACGATAACGGATTATATGATGCAGGGGCGGAGCGGAAAAAAGTGCAGGACATGAAGCGGCGGATTGCAGTCATGGAGGAGGCAAACCCGGACCTGGTGGTAAGTGTGCATCAAAACAGTTACAGCGGCGCTTCGGTAAAAGGGGCACAGGTATTTTTCTATACAGGCAGCGTGGAAGGGAAGGAACTGGCAGATATCATTCAGGGGCGGATGGTGCAGGGGCTGGATCCGGGCAATCACCGGACAGCAAAAGCAAATGATAGCTATTATCTGCTGAAAAAGACATCAAAACCGATTGTGATTGTGGAGTGCGGTTTCCTGAGCAATCCGCAGGAAGCCACACTGCTGGCGGACGCGGAGTATCAGGAGCGGGTGGCATGGCAGATTCACATGGGGATTTTGCAGTATCTGCATCAGAATATGAAAAAGTAAGGAAAGGGGCCAAGAGTCCGGGGGTGGAAAAACGGCCTGCTTTCGTTTGGGCAAGCAGGCCGTTGGCATTTTCAGCCGGGGCCGCAATTGCTGGCAATGGCGGGGGAGGCTTTCTGGAGATATACCCGTTCAAAAGGGCAGTATTGGCGCACCAATTCCTGGATATATTTCAGGTTCTCTTCACTCATTCCGGCGTATGTGATGAACAAAATCAGCACACTGGTCAAAAATCCTATCAGTATGACGGAAGTGGCGGAGTCAAAAAAGGAATGCTGCCGCGTATTTTGGGCGACAAACTGGGGAAAACGAAATGCCGTATAATAGCAGAGCAGTGTTTCGGCTGTGCATAACAGAAAGAAAGCAGCCTTGCGCCTTCCCCTGAGCATAATGCTGATATAGATGAAGCACAGTACAAACCATTCCGGCAGTAACCGGACCGGTGCGGTAATTTGACATATTGCAAATAAACCACATATCCGTACCTGCAAAGCCTCACATACTCCCCCAAAACCACAAATTGAAAACGGAAGGTCTCTTTGGTATGCTCAAGAAAAGCTTGCGGGGAGGCCGTTTTTTATGGATAATACAGCGGTTATTTTGATTACTTGCGATGAATTGAACAAAAATGTGCTGGGATGCTGCGGCGGGCAGGCGGTGGGAACCCCATACATTGACAGTTTGGCAAAAGAAGGGGTGGATTACCAAAACTGTTATACCACAAGTCCCTGGTGCCTGCCCGCCAGGTGTTCCATTATGACGGGACTGTATCCCCACCACAGCGGCGCGTACAGCAATTTCCGGAAATGTGCGTTGGACAACGGGCTTCCGAATTTGTTTACTTCCATGAAAATGGGAGGGTATCACACCAGCGTGTTTGGAAAATGCCATTTTGCACCGGTGCCGTATTCGGAAACCCGTCCGGACCGGACGCTTCCTTATGACACGTTCAAAGCTTATTATGAGAGCCTTGGAATCGAGCATCTGGATCTGGAGGATGATAAGCAGGTGTCCGTCTGGTTTTATGACGATTACAGTAAGGAACTGGAGAAGGCGGGATACTTAAAGGCTTACCGGGACGCTGTCTGGAATGAAGGGTACCAAAAGGTGTTTCCCTTCCCGGGGCCGTCCGGGTGGCATCCCGATGCATGGGTGGGGAGGAAGGCGGCAGAATACATACGGCAGTATGGTTCCGGAAAGCCGTTGTTTGCCTGGGTGTCATTTAGCGGGCCCCATTATACTTTCGATGCTCCCGAAGAATACCTTGCGCAGGTGGATGTGAACCGGCTGCCTGCCAGAAAGCGCAGGGAGGGGGAACTGGAGGGGGAAGAGAGGATTCACCATGACAGCTATTTTGGGGGCGCAAACGCCAACGTCGACGGGAGCAGGACTGCAAAGGATCATGCCTGCAAAAATTATCCGGAGGAATACTGGAAGCGGCTGCAGACTGCCTATTGTGCGAACGTGAAGCTCATCGACGACTGGGTGGGACAAATCCTGCGGGCCGTTTCCGAAAAGTACGGGGACAATGCGCTGGTGATTTTTTCGGCAGACCACGGGGAAATGCTGGGCAACCACGGATTATGGGGAAAACACAACTGCGCTTACGAGGAAGTGTGGAAAATCCCCTTATTCATCCGGTATCCCGGCCAAAAAGAGGGGAGGACGGATAAACGTCTGGTAAATTCCACGGACTTTCTGCCCACCTGTCTGGATGTGGCGGGAATTTCGGCGCCGCCCTGTGACGGACGTTCCCTGCGGGATACGCAGTGGAGCCGGCCTTATACGTTTGCGGAAGGGGAAGGATTTTTGGCGGTGACGGACGGAACCTGTAAATATATCCATGTCCAGAAGGGAACGGAGTGCGGACGGGAATTTTTGGATTTGGAGACCGATCCGGATGAATTTGAAAACAAAGCTGCCCTGGAGTCCTGCCAGAAAAAGAAGGCAAGGCTGCAGGAAAAACTGGTGGAGCATCTTCTGCCGTCGGTTTTGGCGTAAGCGGGGGAGAAGGGGATGGGAAGAGGACAAAGGATGCCGGGAAGGTATAAAAGAAATTTCAAACGCTACAAATATATTTATCTGATGCTGCTTCCGGTGGTTTTGTATTATGCGGTATTTTGTTATGCGCCCATGGGAGGCGTGGTCATCGCGTTCCAGAATTTTAAACCGGCGCTTGGCATAGCGGGAAGCAAATGGGTGGGAATGAAGCATTTTGTGGACTTTTTGACAGGGCCCTTTGCATGGCGGCTGATCCGTAACACCCTGATGATTAATGTGCTGCAGATTCTGTTTGCGTTTCCGGTTCCGGTTTTTCTGGCGCTTTTGATCAATGAGATTCACTGCAAGCCGTACAAAAAGGTGGTGCAGACGATCAGTTATATGCCGCATTTCATTTCGCTGGTGGTCATGTGCGGGCTGTTGGTGACGTTTAGCCGTTCGGACGGGATCTTCAATGATTTTCTTTCGCTGTTTGGGGTAGAGCGTTCCAACCTTCTGGGGAATGCAAACTGGTTTCGGCCGCTGTATGTGCTCAGTGGAATCTGGCAGGAAGCGGGATGGGGAAGCATCATCTATCTGGCTACCCTGTCCGGCATCGACCCGGGCCTGTATGAGGCGGCAACCATTGACGGGGCGAGCCGGTTCCAGCGCATGATTTATGTTTCGTTTCCGGGACTTTTACCGATCATTATCGTACAGCTGATTATGCGGATCGGGAATATCCTGACCACGGGTTTTGAAAAGGTGTTTTTGCTCTACAGTCCCCTGACCTATGAGACGGCGGACATTATTTCCACCTATATTTACCGGCAGGGGCTGGAACTGAGCAACTATAGCTATGGCACTGCGGTGGGACTGTTTAATTCCGTGGTGAATCTGGTGATTTTGGTGCTGGCCAACCGTTTTATCGGAAAGCTGACGGGGGAAAGCTTATGGTAGGGGATAAAAAATGCAAAGGGAGGGAAACCGATGAAGAAAAAAAGGCTGACGGGGGATCATGTTTTTGCCGCAATTGCCTACGGATTGATGGGGGGGATGGCGTTGGTGTGCCTGTATCCCATGTGGCATGTGGTCATGGCATCCTTTAGCGATCCCATCGGACTGATGCGGCATTCCGGCGTGATTTTAAAACCGCTGGGATACTCCGTGGAAGGATATAAGGTGGTGATACAGAACCCGAACATCCCCCGCAGCTATCTGAATACGATATTTTATGTGCTGGCGGGGACGGCGGTCAACATGCTTTTGACTACGCTGGGGGCTTATGCCCTCTCCAGAAAAGGGTATTTGTTTAAACGGACATTGACGCTTCTGATTGTGTTTACGATGTATTTTAACGCGGGTCTGGTTCCCAATTTCCTGCTGGTAAAGGGGCTTGGAATGTACAACTCAGTGCTGGCGCTTCTGCTGCCGGGGGCGGTGGCCACCTGGAACCTGATTGTGATGAAAACAGCTTTCCAGTCGGTTCCCGTGAGCCTGGAGGAGTCCGCCAGGCTGGATGGGGCCAATGATTTTACGATCCTGTTTCGGATCTTTCTTCCGCTGTCCAAGGCGACGGTGGCGGTTATGATTTTGTTTTATGCGGTGGGGCACTGGAGTTCCTGGTTTAACGCCATGCTTTATTTGCGGGACCGGGCAAAATTTCCGCTGCAGCTGATCATGCGCGAGATCCTGATTTCCAATTCCGCTAACGGCAATGCGTCTGCGGACACGGACGTCATGTTTTTGCAGGAGGTGGTCAAGTATGCCACGATTGTGGTTTCCACCGTTCCGATTTTGTTCATTTACCCCTTTGCGCAGAAGTATTTTATGGCGGGTGTCATGATGGGATCAGTGAAGGAATGAACGACGGACGGGAATGCTGCAGGCCACAAACAAATGTAGCGGTTTGTCCCGTTGCTTACGGGGAGCAAACAAGGAAGTAAAAGATTGAGATTTTCAATCGCGGGTTTGTGCCTGCGCGCTGCAAGCCATACATGGCTGAACACAAACTCGTAAGCCAAGCATGGCTTTGGACAATGATGCAGCGCAGAAAGGGAGAAGAAAATGAAAAAAAAGAGGGTAGTCAGTCTGGTGCTGGCAATGGCAATGCTGGGGCTTACGGCTTGCGGAAATGCGCAGGAGGAGCCTGCGGGGCAGGGCACACAAAAGCCGGAGGCGGAAACGGCCACAAGTGGGGGGACTGCTGCGCAATCCGGGCAGGAGGCGGATAACGGCAGTGGGGAAACGGTGAAGCTGACCTATTGGGTACCGCTGAATGCGTCCGCGTCCAAGTACATCGCAAGCTACAATGAAAACACCGCCTACCAGGAGGCAATGAAGCGGCTGGGGATCGAAATCGAATTCATCCATCCCGCCATCGGACAGGAGCAGGAGGAATTTAACCTGTTGTTTTTGGGGGACGAACTCCCCGATATCATTGCTTACGCGGACCATTATGTGGGCGGGGAATTTCAGGGGATGCGGGACGGCATGTTCTTGGATCTCACGGATTTACTGGAAGGGAATGCGCCGGATTACTGGAAGGTGCTGACGGAGGATGAGGAATTTTACCGGGAATCCACAGACAATGAGGGACATGTGGTGTCCTTTAATGCTTACAAACCGGTGGGCGATCCGCCTTTCCGCAGATGGATTTTAAACCAGGCCGTGCTGGATGAACTGGGATGTGAAATTCCCCAGACCATTCCGGAGTTTGAGGCGATGTTTGACAAAATGCTGGAAAAGGGCATTACCCCTTATGTATTGGACCGGATGGGGTATGAAGTGCAGCTGATGGGTATGTATGATATTTATATGAACGCGAATACCCGCTTTTATAAGGACGGGGGAACCGTGAAGTTTGCGCCGCTGGAGGATGCCTATAAAGATTACCTGACGCTGCTGAATAAATGGTATTCCAAGGGTTATATTTCCAAGGATTTTGCCACCCTGCAGGGAACCGAGGTCAATACGCTGTTTGATACCGGTCAGATCGGGACTTATCTGGAGGCGATTGTGGCGACCTATAACCGTGGGCAGGCACAGGATATTGAGGTGGTGTCGGCGCCGTATCCGAGGCTTGAGGAGGGTCAAAAGCTGCACTGGAACGATTGCGATATCTGGCCGCGCATGAAGTATAACGAGACCACGGTGGTCATCAGTAAGGATTGTAAAAATGTGGAAGCTGCCATGAAGTTCTTAAACTACGGATATACGGAAGAGGGAATCGAACTGTATAACTGGGGCGTGGAAGGACTCAACTGGGACTGGCAGGGCGACCAGCGGGTTTACAACGACACCATGCTCAAGAACAAGTTCGGGACGGAAGAGGCCAGCTATATTTACAAGCTGCATTTTGCCCCCAAGCTTACGGGACCTGATGTGGAGGTGCATGCGAACCTGTTAAAGAGCGAGGGCGCCCGCAACAGCCGTCTGATGTGGGCCGAACAGGATATGGAGGACAGTTCCATGCAGCTGCCGCCGTTCCAGCTGGACGAGGCGGACCAACAGACTTTGGCAGATGTGGCGACGCCCATTTACACCTATGTGGATGAAATGACGCTGAAATTCATTACGGGGGCGGAGCCGTTGGACAATTTCGACGTATTCCGCGATACCATCCGTTCTATGGGGATGGAGGATATCATTGCGCTGGAACAGAAAGGCTATGACGCCTATATTTCCAAGCAGGCAAAATAAATAGTAACTTGATTCATCAGTTTCCCCGGAATGCAGGATTGTGTTCCGGGGATATTGTCAGGAGGATTGGGGATGAAACCGAACTTTTTGGTTTTTGTGACGGATCAACACCGGGCGGACTGGCTATCCTGTATGGGAAATGCTATACTGAAAACGCCCCATATCGATGCGATTGCCAGGCAGGGGGTGCTTTTTGAAAAAGCCTATTGCGCAACCCCCCTGTGCATGCCGTCCCGGGCGACAATGTGGACGGGGCTGCCCTCCAGCGTACACAGCGCGCGCACAAACGGGGTGGATTTGGACGATAAATACCCGGTATTGCCGCAGATTTTACGGGGGCAGGGATACCATACCATATCGGTGGGGAAAATTCATTTGAAAGCATGGCATATGTCCCCGGAGAGGGGCAACCAAAATATCGCGGAATATGACCCTATGCTTTTGCCGGAGTGCGAGACCGTGTGGAACGAGAGAAAGTGCACGAAGCTTCCGGAGGGGATGTGGGGGCTGGACCGCATTCATTTTTTGGGAGGACACGGAAATTATTGTTTCGGGGAATATATGCAGCAGCTGGAGGATACACATCCAGAGGTATACCGGGCGCTGCGCTTAAAGGAAAGCGCGAAGGCGACGACGGGAAAAGGGGATAATTATTATTCCACCGTACCGGTGGAATTGCACTATAACGAATGGATTGCACAGCATACCATTGAGGAACTGGAAAAGTGTCCGGAGGGGAAACCGTTTTTTGCATGGTGCTCTTTCCCGGATCCCCATTTTCCCTTCGGCCCCCCTGCGCCCTATTATGACAGGTTTTCCGGAAAGGAAATGCCGGATCCGGTTGCGTGGGACGATACCCGGGAGCATATGAACGAATTGTACCATGCGCAGTACTATAGGGAACGCAACGAGGAATCCATTGACGGGGGGCCCTGCAGCCATTCGCTGGAACAGATCAAGGAGACAAAAGCCCTTGCCTGGGGGATGGTACAGCATGTGGACGACTGTATCGGAAAAGTGATGGATTATCTGGAGCGCTCCGGGAAAAAGGAAAATACGGTAATTGTTTTTATGGCGGACCATGGGGAACTGATGGGCGACCACGGCATGTACTGCAAAGGGCCCTTCCATTATGAAGGGCTGCTGCGGGTTCCCCTGATGATGGCCTGGCCGGGACATTTGCAGGAAGGAAAACGGGAATCCGCGTTGGTGTCCCTGCTGGACTTTATGCCGACGATACTGGAGCTTGCGGGGGCAGATTACCCGGAGGGGCCGGTGAAAGCCTGGGAAGGGCCTTTTGCAGGGAAGGAACTTTATCAGGGCGCGCCCCTGCCGGGAAAATCCCTTGTGGGACTGATGACCGGAGGGGATGCGGATGGGTTTGACAGCGTGCTGGTGGAGGACGATGACGATATCCGGAAGGTCTTTTTGCGGACTTTGGTCACGGCAGAATACAAAATCACAGTGTACAGCCAAAAGAGCTATGGGGAGCTGTTTGACCTAAAAAACGATCCGGAGGAACGCAGAAACCTGTGGGAGGAGGAAGGCTACCGGGAGGTCAAACAGGAAATGATCTGGAAGCTGATGCAGAAAATGCTGCAAAACCAGGACAGGACATCGAGAAGAATCGGGATTGCCTAAAGCAAAGCCCCGGCAGCATCCCCGGTGAAAGAGGTAGAGATGAAAAAGTATGGGTGGAAGGAAAAAATACTGTTTTCTTATATTTTTGCGTGTGTGCTGCCGCTGCTGGTGCTGGGGACTTTCTTTTATTACGGAAACCGGGCGCGGATTCGTCAGGAACTGGAGAGAAGCAATAATACCTGTCTGGCGCAGGTTTTGCAGATGCTGGACTATGAGGTGGAAAAGATGGGCAGCGCGGCGAACCATTTTTCGGGTACGCAGATGGCGGGGCAGCTGGAGGATGTGCGCGACCGCAAAACGGACATCGACGAGGGAATGGTGGTCTCCCAGCTTTCCACCTATGCCGGGATTGTGGCGGATGAGGAGCGGATGCCACAGATGCTTTTGTACCTCAGGGGAGACAGCTATATTTATACGGAAAACGGCAGGCTGGAATACCAGGAATTTGAAAAGGAAATGCTCCGGTATGGCAGCCTGAATCAGGTTTCCTTTTTTACCACGATTATTTCCGACAGCAAGGAGCGTACTTTATATGTGGAAAACGGGGAAACGGGCAGTTCCATCACGTGGTTTTTGTATCCGGTTCCCTATATGAACAACATTCCTATCGCCACGCTGGGATTTGGCTATGAGACGAAAATTTTGTCGGAAATGGTGGAAAATTATTACCCGCTGGAATCGGCGGTCTATTTTCTGGACAGGCAGCGGCGGATGGTTTATGCGCGGGTTCCCGAATCCTTTGGGCAAAAGGACAGGGAGGCCGCAAAAGAGATTGCGGGATACCGGGGGAAAGCCATCGGCTATGCGAATACGGAAAAAATAGACGGTAGAAGCTATGTGGTAATGCGGGAAATTTCTGCAAATTCCGGCTATGCGGTAGTTGCGGTGACAAAGCCCCGGGAATTTTACCAAAGCGAAGACGGGTTTGCCAAATGGTTCTTTTTGGGGATACTGGCCCTGTCTGCAGGCTGCCTTTTGCTTGCCGCCGGACTTTCCAAACGGTCCTATGAGCCGATTCAGGAATTGATGGTCAAAAACGAGGAGTTAAACGCGTTGGTGAACCGGCAGCGGCCCATGGTGGTGGCTTCCTGCCTGAAAGGCCTGCTGAAAGGGCGGTTTAAGAACCGGGAGGAAATGGAGGCGACCCTGCAGTCGGCGGCGATCCGTCTGGACTACCGGTACCATTTTGTGATATTGCTTCCGGTTCCGGTGGAGGAAGACTTTGATTCGCAAAAAAGTGTGGGAATTTTGTCGGTATTGGGAGAGGGGTTGTGGCCCTATGTGCATATGTACGGTCTGGATATGTTCAAGGACGACGGCATAGCGGTGATCGTAAACTGTCAGGAAAGCACCCGGGAGGGAAAGGACATCCGGACGGCAGTGGCGGGGGGACTGTATAAAAAACTGAAAGCGGAATGCGGACTGGAACTGCCGTTTTATGTCGGACGGCTTTATGGGGATCCGGTGAATATCAGCCGGTCCTTTATTGAGGCGGCGGTGCTTGCGGACGATTACCGGATGCTTGGCAGCCAGAAAATCGTCCTATTTGAGGAAATCGGAGGGGAAGAGCAGGGGATGCAGTATCCGGTTTTGGAACAGGCGGTGTATATACAGTGCTTAAAGCAGGCAAACGAGGAGGCGGCGCTTACGGCGCTCCACAATATGGTGCAGGAAATTGAGCCGCTCAAATCTTTTGTCCTTACACAGTGCTTATGCTTTGATATCATCAATGTGACGATCAAAACGGTGGACCAGCTCAAAGGGTTTGAGCTTACCGGCGTGGATTTGAAAAAAGTGTGCAGCTTTGTAAACCTTGCGGAATTTGAGGAAAGGACGGGGAGCCTTGTCTCGGAGGTTTGCAGGCAGTATGCGCGGTTTAAGGATACCCAAAACAGCGCCTTAAAGACGGGGGTACTGCATTATGTCAATCAACATTTCGGGGAGAGCAGCATGGGGCTCGAGGCAGTGGCGGAACAGTTC
>CARDPF010000013.1 GCA_948960675.1 uncultured Eisenbergiella sp. | reverse complement strand
GGACTGCGCAGCAAGTGCGCAGTCCTGCTTGTAGGTTTTGGTACTTTCATAGTAAGCCCTGCTTCAATGCGCATACACTGCGCAGACCGTGAGAATACGTGCTCAAAAGCTGCGAAGCGCCTCCGTATCCCCCTCGGTCTTATCAATGGAACGGATTGTCACATAGTACCCGTCCCCACCGCCAAGCTGCACATAAACCCGCTCCCCCGCCTTATGTCCAAGCAACGCCTTTCCCATCGGGGATTCCGTGGAAATCAGTCCCTCCAGCGAATTCTGGCGCATTGTCGTTACAATCTTATAGGTTTCCGTCTCGTCGTCTTCCTCCAGATAGACCTCCACCTTCGTGTTCACACCCACTTCATCCGCCGCAGAATCATCCGAAATCACCTCCGCGGTTTTGATCATGCGCTCTAAAAAACGGATTCTGCTCTCGTTTTTATTTTTATACTTTTTGGCCGCATAATACTCAAAATTTTCGGAGAGATCGCCTTGTGCCCTCGCTTCCTTGACATCCTCCAGGGCCTGCTTGCGAACCACAAGCTTCCTATACTCAATTTCCTCCTGCATCTTTTTGATATCGCCTTCTGTCAATTGATTATTCATATTCCCTCTCACTATTTATTCATGCAATAACCCCCCATGCCACCTCATTGGCAACATCACCATACGCGAAAGGGGGGCCTATAAAGGACATGCACACATGCGGCTCTGCCCCATGGTGCGTATACGGACTGCGCAGCAAGTGCGCAGTCCTGCTTGTAGGGCTTGTAGGTTTTGGTACTTTTATAGTGCCGTTCAGCAATCTTTCGGGCAAAATCCCTCAAATATGAAGTAGTCGTAAAACGGCCGGCATGCATCCAGCTGTGCCTGACACTTCACCGTCCAGGCTACCGAAGGACACCCGTACAGCGCCCTGCACAGATTTTTGGAAAACGCACGCATCGCCCTGCAATCATAGGCAATAAAATCCGGTCTGGTCAGGAAATTTACCAACAGGTGACGCATCACATAATATTCCGGTTTGCGCCTGCCGTCCTCCCTCTGGTAATTCATGGAAAGCTGTCCCCGACAGATTGCAGGATAATGATTCCGATACCACATCAGTACCTGCGGATGGAAGGACTCTACACAATAAACACCGTCGTATCCGTTCAAAATATCCTGTGCCCTTTCACAGATTTTACTCTGCCTGTTTTTGCATTTTAATTCCACAATCAGGGGAACCTTCCCGTCCACCAGCCGCAAAACCTCCTCCAAAAGCGGAATCCGCTGTGTGCTTGCGTAAACCGGAAGTTTTTGAAGTTCCCCATAAGTAAGGCTGTCCACATCGGCGTCCACCTGACAGATTCTTTTCAAATTGTAGTCATGCACTACGACAACCTTGCCGTCCTTCGTCAGCTGTACGTCCAATTCAATGCCGTACCCGGCATCTACCGCCTTTTGGAAAGCCGCCAGCGTATTCTCCGGCGCGTCCGTAAGATTATCGTGCAATCCCCGGTGCGCATAATAAACCTTGGGCATCTGATCCGGGCGTTTCGTCAGTCTGGGGGAGATGGCATATAAATATGCCCCTGCCGCCGCAATGGTAAACGGAACCTTTTTCTTTCCTTTCATAACCCTCAATCCTCCACATCAAAATTTTCCAAAATATGCTTTTTCCTCTCCGGTTTATTATCCCCATGCCGCACCATACCCATAGTGACCATGGCTGCCACGGTAAACACGCAGGCATAAGGAAATAGAGTCCGGTACGACACATACTGCAACAATGCCCCCGACAAAATCGGTGTGAAAATCTGCGCCGACATGGAAAAGGTATAATAAAGCCCCGTATATTTTCCCACATCGCCGCTGGCACACATCTCCACCACCATCGGCAGGGAGTTCACGCTGATCGCCGCCCAGCCCACCCCGATCAGGGCAAACCCAAAATTCACCACAGGATGATACTGCACGAAAAAGATGGCCCCAAAGTAGCTAAACAGCATCATAACCAGCCCGATTTGAATTGTTTTTTTGCGGCCGATTTTCGCCGAGATAAATCCGATGGGTATGTAACCGATAATGGCTGCCACCGTGGCAACCATCAGGCAGTTGGCGAAACCGCCGCCCGCCATTCCCCAAACCGTTGTGGCATAGCGGGAAAACGCGGTTGTCACCGCATTGTATGCCGTAAACCATAAAAAGATGGACAAGAGGATCATCCACAGGCTTCTTTTCACATCCGGCGCAAGCACACCGCTGCCGGGCACCGCATTTTGCTCCCCTGCTTCTTTCTCCCCGTCTCCATTTTCCTCTTCGACCAGGGCTGCCAGCTTCTTTTCCCGCACGGTAAGCAAAAGCAGCACCACTGCCGCCGCCATGATGGCCGCCACACCTATGAAAACAGGCATATAGTCCGGCTTCCCCTCTCCCTTGAGCAGTACGCTGATCAGCACCAGCGTATAGACACCTCCCACCGCCCCCATCAGGTTGATCACGGCATTGGCCTGACTGCGCAGGGGTTTCGGCGTCAAATCCGGCATCAGGGCCACGGCAGGCGACCGGTAAAGCCCCATGGCAATCAGCAAAAAGAACAGGCTGACGACAAATAACGCCAAATTGGCCTGCCTGTCCGCAACCGGAAGCAGCAGCATAAGCACCACGGCAAGCAATGTCCCTGCCACGATAAACGGTGTCCGCTTCCCCCACTTCGTATCCACCCGGTCAGACAAAGAGCCTAAAAGCGGCAGCAAAAATACAGCCAAAACATTGTCAGCCGCCATAATCACCCCGGTGACTGTCTCGTTCAAATGAAACGTATCCTTCAAAATGAGCGGCACAATGTTGTCATACATCTGCCAGAACGCACAAATAGACAAAAATGCCAGACCGATAAAAAAAGTTCTTTTGTAGTTCAGTTTCACCCCATCCCCTCCTTCTCGTAAAACACGTCCCCCAAAGCGTTTTCCCTCTTTTGTTCCTTTCCTGAAGCGAATACAAAAGGCCAGAAAGCACAGGCTTTCCGACCTCGTTCTTTACCTTCATTATATGCCCTGTCCCCGGCATAAGTCAACCAAAACCTCCCTTGGGAAGGGAAATCCTTGGGGCCTACCAAAAAACATGGGCTCCCACAATGATTCCTTCCCTGCTTCCGGCACGCCTAAAATGTGTGGCATCCCCAACCGGCGATGCCCCCGCCAAGGCTTCCTGTGCCGCCTGTATGCAGCTTGCCTGAATCTTCCCCTTGGCCAGCACCCTGCCCAGTTTCCCGCTTCCCGCAGGCGTAAACTGCCCGGAGGCAAAAATCACATCCCTGATGGTGCCAGGATAAGCCGGGCTCTTCACCCGGTTTAAAACCACCGCGCCAACGGCTACCTGTCCCTCATAGACGTCGCCGCCCGCTTCACACTGAATCAAAGCCGCCAACAATAAATCATCGGAAGTGGCCATCGCTTTTGTCTTTTCAATCTCCTGCTGGCGCTTTGCTTTCTCCTGCTTCTGCTTCTCCTCCTCGGCCCTTTGCGCCTCCTCCCGGGCCCGCACCTGCTCAATGGTTTCCCCGAAATCAATCAGATGCTCCACTTTGACATATTCCGCCGATACAAATCCGGTTTTCCCTTCATAGTCCACCGCAATCCAGTCCTCGGTGATTTCCATGCCGTCGCTGTAAGCAAGCTGCTGGGCGTTTACCACCTCATACTCCGCCCCTTCTTCCAAAAGGTCATATACCCCGGCTTCCAGCGACGGTTCCTTCCTGATGCGCAGCGCACCGGTAGTGGTAGTAGCCACCGTGCGCCCATTGTTCTCCGCCGCCTCCTCGGCCTGCTGCCCAAAAAGCAAATAGTCGTCGCTGGCCCAGCCGGTCAGCTGGCCTGATTCCAACTTCGTCCAGCCGTCCCTGCGTTCCAAAACCGTCCCGCCGCAATCCGCATACAAATAGCCGATGAGTTCTTCATCACTGCCCGGTTCGCTGCGCACATTCAGCACATTCTGCACATGGGCCATCACCAGCGTGCCTTCCCCGCCATCATCTGTTTGCTCCCCGTCGTCCGTGTTTTCCCCGCTTTCCTCCCCTTCCTCTTCCAAGCGGTCAATCAGTACCGCAACCCCTGCCCCGTCGCTCCAGGAATCCGGTTCCCCTTTGGCCTGCGCAGCCCACACAGGCGTCTGCCAGAAAAATACGGTCAGGATTACCAGCCCGGTGCGCATAAATATAACACATTTCCGCACACTGCAGGCATACAAAGAAAAAGCCTTCCGCACTGTCCCCATAACGTCCCCCAATATAATTATATCTTTTTCATGCCAAAAAATTGACACATATTACGATTTAATTACATATATATTCCGATAATACCAAATCTGTAACACAATGTCAAGATTTTGATAATATACGGGCGGTAGAACATGAGCAGGAGTGGGATACTATGCACGGCCTACTTGCAAAACCTCTCCCGGACCGCCTCATACGACAGCTTCGGCCTCCGGTATTCGTCCACAATTCCTTTGTTGTTCATGGTACGCGGGCGGCCCCCAAACCAGCTGCCGCATACCCTGCAGTCGCAAAACTGCCAGACATACACCCCGCTTGTATCCGCATGTGCCAAAACTGCGTCCAGCTGCTTTTTAAGGGTTTCCGCCTGATATTCCTCCGACCACTTCACCTTTTCCGGCGTACGGTAGCCGTAAATGGCCCCGGCCCCGATCTCGGTGACCAGAAACGGCTTGCCTGCGCCCTCCGTGTTTTGCTGCACCCAGTCATAGAGATCCGCCAAATACACATCCACCGGCGTATCATGATACCATAGCGGATAAATATTGTAGGAAACCACATCCACCAGCCCAAAGCAAATGTCCGTCTTGAACTGGCAGCTGGCAAAGGAGCGGGGACGGCTTTGATCCAGTGTTTGGATCAGGGAAAGCTGTGCCTCATAGCAGCTTTTCCCATACTCCGTATGACTGGCGCATTCGTTTAAAATGCCCCAGATATAAATGCTGGGATGGTTATAGTGCGCCCCGATCATTTCCCGGATGCAATCCTCGCATTGTCCCTCGAAATTCGGATTGCGCATGGCCTCCTCGGACAGGCCCCTTGCATGGTTTTCCTCCCACACCAGCATTCCGGATTCATCGCACAAATCCAAAAAAATCTCATCGTTGGGATAATGGGACGTCCGTACCGAATTGGCCCCCAAATCCTGCATCAAAAACAAGTCCTGCTGCATTGCGGCAAAGGGCAGGGAACAGCCAAACTGCGGATGATCCTCGTGGCGGCAAAACCCCCGGACAAAAAGCTTTTCCCCGTTTAGCAGGATGTCCTTCCCCCGGGTGCATACCTCCCGGAAGCCGAAACGGTCAATCAGGTCGTCCACCCCCCGGCCCTGCGCATCCTGCAGCACCGCTTCTATCATATAAAGCACCGGCGTAGAAGGATTCCACTCTGCAACATCCCTGCAGCAGATATCCGTCTCCAGCACCGCTTCCGCATCCGGCCCCAGCGTCACCGCAAGCAGCTTTAGCATACCTGCACCCTGCCCCGCCCCTTTCACTTCCAGGCGCAATGCACCCGCAAAAGGCATTCCGGACAGGTTCTGCACCCATACCTTCACCCGCGCATGCCAGCCGTCCGGCCCCTTTTGGGGCGTCACATGTACCTGTCTGATGTACACATCCCCCAACTCCTCCAGCGCCACCCCCCGGGTAATGCCGCCGTAGGTCTGGTAATCGTTTTCCACATGCAGGGCGGAGTGTTCCCCAAAGGTATTGTCCACACAGACCTTCAGGCAGTGTTTTCCCGCAAAAACCTTTTGCGCCACCGCCGCAAAGGGCGTATAGGCATTGTAATGGGTTGCGATCTTTTCCCCGTCCAGATACACCTGCGCCGTATGACTCACCCCTTTAAACTCCAGCCGGATATTTCCGGATGCGTAAAACTCCCTCTCATAGCATCCGGTTCCCCGAAACGTGCGGGTCTGGGGAAACGTCTCCCAGCAGCCCGGAACCGGCGCGCGAAAATGCACTGCGGCGCTCCCGTCCCCGGGCACGGTGTAAAAATCCCACAGACAGGAGGAAAGCTCCGTCTGCTTCCTGATTTTGTGTGTTGCAAACATGCGCAGCATAATTTCTGTTCTCCTTTCCATTCCCAAGTGCCCAGACCTGCCGTCTCCCCCTTTACAGCGGTTTTACCGCTTATTCCTTCACAGCCCCGATCATCACGCCTTTTACAAAATGCTTTTGGATAAACGGGTAAATACACAGGATGGGAACCGTGGATACGATAATCGTGGCATATTTAATCGTCTGCCCCACATCCTCCACATCCGTCTGTCCCGTCATTGCGCCCAACTGGCTTCTGGTTAGAATATCCCGCAAAAAAATCTGCAGGGGCATTTTGTCCGCATCCCGCAAATAAATCATGGCATGAAACCAGGAATTCCAGTTCCCCACCGCATAATAGAGCAGGATGACCATGATCGTGGGTTTTGCCAGCGGCATGACAATCCGAAACAAAATCGTCCAATCCCCCGCCCCGTCCATGCGCGCCGATTCCTCCAGCGACTGCGGAATTCCCTCAAACCCGGTAATCATGATCATCAGATTGAAGGTGCTCACCGCTGCAGGCAAAATCAGGGCAAACCGGCTGTTGATCAATCCCAGATCCTTGACCAGCAGATAGGACGGAATCAATCCTCCCGAAAAGTACATGGTAAAAATAAACATCAGCGTAAAAAACCGGCGCAGCATAAACTGCCTGCGGGATAACACATAAGCCGCCACACAGGTTGCCAGTATATTCACGCCCGTTCCCACCACCACATAAAAAATGGTGTTAAAATAGCCCCGGTATATGGACGGATTCTGGAACACCTTTCCGTAAGCGCCCAGGGAAAATCCCACCGGCCGAAATAAAAGCGAAGAATTGGACATCAACGCAATCGGATCGCTCAAGGACGCAAACACCACATACAGAAACGGATATAAAGTCACAAACGCCACCGCCAGAAGGAGCAGCAGGTTCACAATATCAAACAGGTCCGTTTTATTTTTCTTCATCACCATTCTCCTACCATAAGCTGTAATCTGTCAACCGTTTACACAACTTATTTGCCGTAAACAATAGCAGCAGATTGATTGCGGAATTAAACAGCCCCACTGCAGTGGAAAAGCTGTAGCTTTGATCCACCAGGCCTTTTCTGTAGACAAAGGTGGAAATGACATCCGCTGTTTCGTAGATTGAGGAATTGTAGAGCAGAATGATTTTTTCAAAGCCAAGGTTCATCATATTTCCCACCCGCATGACAAACATGGTGATGATCGTGGGCAAAATCCCCGGCAGGGTCACATGAAGCATTTGCTTAAAACGGTTTGCGCCGTCCATCCGCGCCGCCTCATACAGTTCCGAATTAATGCCCGCCACTGCGGAAATATAGATGATGGAGCCCCATCCCACGCCCTGCCAGATATCGGAAATGACATAAATTGGCTGGAACATAGAAGGATTGAGCATCAGGTTTTGCTTCGGATAGCCAAAAAGCGTCATAATCTGCGTGATAAAACCGTCTGTGGCCGTAAACTGCAGCACCATACCCGAAATCACCACCGTAGAGATAAAGTGCGGCATATAGCTGACGGTCTGAATCACCCGTTTGCACTTCATCCACCGCATCTCATTGAGCAGAAGGGCAAAAATAATGGGCGCAGGGAATCCGAAAACCAGGTTTTTCAGATTGATGCTCAAGGTGTTGCGAATCAGCCTCCCAAAAAAGACGCTGTTGAAAAAGTCCCGGAAATGCCGAAATCCCGCCCATGGGCTTCCCACGATTCCCTTTTTGGGCGAATAATCCCGGAATGCGATCTGCGCGCCATACATGGGATAATAGCAAAAGACCAAATAATACAGCACAATGGGAATAATCATCAGATAAAGGCTTTTGTGCTTTTTTATATTCTGCCACAGCCTGACAGCATAACTTTCTTTTTTCATAGCTTCCCCCATCTGCCCGCCAAGCAAAGACGGGCATCCAGCCGTTACACGGCCTGTGCGTCACCGCGCAGGCCGTGCATTAGCCAAAACATCGTAACAGTCCAGACAAGCCTGCCTAATCTGTTGCAAAGTATTATCTCTGCAAATACCGGTCGTATTCCGCCTGCCTGATTGCAATGGCACGCTCAATGTTCATGTTTTTGATGTTCTCCACGAACGCCGGGAAGTTATCCAAAGACTCGGTACCGAGGATGAACTTGAGTTTAAACTCATCCACATACGTCTGGATATCCGTCATGATGGAATTATATTCCGTGACCTCCTGCTCCGTCATGGAAGAGGGCGGCAGATTCCGGATCTTGGCGTCGGGCGTCTCCCACACCTCCAGGGACTTTTTCTGCACGTCATAGGCATAACCGCCCAACATATAATCCTTTTCCACCAGGAAGGGTTTATTATTACAGCCTGCATAAATGGACAGGGATTTTTCAATGGAAAGCCCGTCGGGATTGTGCAGGACAAAATCCGTAAATACGGGCTTGCCGTCCACCATCTCATAGGTCACGCCCTCTTTACCGTAATTGGCCAGCATGTTTCCCTCTTCCCCGTAAGTATAATCCAAAACCCTTGCGGCCGCCTCCGGGTTTTTGCAGGTTGCGGAAATCGCGCCGCCGATGGAGTTGACGCGGTAGCTGCTTTGATCCACCGGGAAAGCCTCGCCCGCATTCTGCACCGGGTTGGGGGCAGGCTGGTAATTCATTTCCGGGTTTTCCTCCTGCATGG
This sequence comes from uncultured Eisenbergiella sp., assembly GCA_948960675.1. GTDB lineage: Bacteria > Bacillota > Clostridia > Lachnospirales > Lachnospiraceae > Gallintestinimicrobium. The sequence continues at coordinate 12,515 of CARDPF010000013.1, read as the reverse complement.
TCTGGATCCGTCCCAGTGTACCGCCTGTATATCCCCATACAAAGCCTGTGCGTCCGCTGGCAATTTTGGCAAAAAAGGCGTCCGCATCCTGCGTAAAGCCGTCCGGATCCAAAATCCCCATATTCATCCAGCGGTTAAAGGTGGTCAAAAAGTCCAGATAAGCATCCTCAATGGCGCCAAAATGTACCTTATTATCGGCATCCACATACATACCCTCCACAATGCCAAAGCTGTTGGTCATCAGGTGGTAGTCTCCATAAATAAAGGAGTAAGGGGAATCGCAGCCCTTCTTCTCCTTAAAGGCCACCAGCACCTCCTCCATCTCCTGCACGGTCTGCGGCATGGAAAGCCCCAGTTCTTCCAGCCAGTCCTGCCGGATCATGTTGCCGTTAAAAACCAGCGGGGAATCGGGCTTGCGGATCATGGGCGCCCAGGCATAAAGGCCGGCGTCGTTCTTGATCAGCTTGTCCACCTCTGCATCACTTTCCAGATAAGCTTTGTAGTTCGGCATTAAACCGTTGTCCATCAGGTCGTTGAGCGCAATAATGGAACCGTCGTTTAACATCTTCTGCACCCCGCCGGGGAACGTCCAGTCATAATCAATAATGATGTCGGGCAGGTCGTCGGTTCCCGCCAGCAGGGAAAGGGCGTCCTTCCCCCCTGAACTGTCCAAAAAGGAAAGTTCCACATTACAGGCCTCCTCAATGGCCTGCCAATATTCCCAATCTCCCTGGTCGCTGTACAAATCGCTGTTGGTCCAGTATGCCCATACGGAAAGCTCTGCCTTTTCTACACTGGCCTGATCCTCCTGCTGCGCTTCCTGTCCGGCTGCGGCAGTTTCCACCGCCAATTTACCGGCATCGTCCTGATTCCCTGACGCATTGCCTGCCGCTGCATCCTCTGCTGCCCCGTTCCCACATCCTGTCAGAACCGTGGAGAACAAAAGTGCGGACGCCAATGAAAGTCCCAGCATCCTGTTCCAATAACCCTTCTTCATAAAAATCCTCCTTTTCTTTTCGCATGGAAGGGAGTGGCCCCCCATCTGCTTTATATTTCCAGCATATCCGTTTTCCCCCCTGCAGTAAATCCGACAAAAAGCTACCCCATCCCGTAAAAGTCATTTATTACGGAAATATGAGATCAGTTTTGAAATATCTTATGGGGAGTTTGTCGAAATATGCTATGATAAAAAAGTAAAATGATGTGAAAAAGAGAGGAAATGGCACATGTGGCTGTCGGACATTATGCATGGTAAAAAAATATCGAAACTCTTTTGGCGTTCCCTGTTTTCCTATACCTGTGTTTTTTTTCTGCCCATTCTGGCAAAACTGGCCGCAGGCTCCCCCGTCTGTTATGCCCGTGAAAAAAACAGCTTTCTCACCGTCGCCCTGCCCCTTTTGAGCGCGACGGACGGGGAGGCCCTTTCCATCCTCTGCGTCCAAATCGATAAAAAAGGGCTGCAGGACATTTTAGAAAGCCGCCTGCTGCCCGAATATCCCTGCGCTTTTCTGCTGGCAGATGCCGACTCCGTCCTTCTGTCCGCCCAAAGCATGGGATTTGCGGCTGCAGATCTTCCGATCCGCGAAATCCACGCTTTCTTTTCGGAAAATACCCACAAAAACTATTTCAGAACTGCGGACATGCAGCAAATTGCCGATTCCTATCCGCTGTGGATTTCCGGAACTTCCCTGATTTTTGCTGCGCAGCGCTCCGGCTACCAGACACAACTCAACCACGTCCTGCTCCTGATGCTTTTGTCCCTGCTGGTATGCATCCTGCTGGGCATCCTCGTCATCATGTACCTGTCCCGGAAAAATTATGAACCCATCTCCCAGATCATGCGCTATATCCCCAGAAACGAAGAAGCTTTTGAAGCGGAAAGCAACGAATACCGGCTGATCATGAAAGTACTGGACAAAAACCGAACCGGAATCAGCGGTATTGTGCACCGGGAACAAATTCCCGATGCCTGGCTGCAGGCAGATACTGCCCTGGAATACGGAAAATTATTTGAAACCGGCATGCTTTGCGCCTATGATACGGTTCCCACAAAGCAGACCATCGGATCCCTCTCCCTAAACACCAGCGAATATGTCATCCACATGGTTACGCAGGGACAGCAGACCCAAATCACGGAATATTTTGATACCTTGCAAAAAGAATTAAAGAAAAACGAACTTTCATGGGCGGATGCCAAAAGCTGTTACTACTTTTTCTATCATGTCACGGCCAGCCTCCAGCTCTACTGCCAGACCCATTACGGAATCCGGCCCCAAGCCCTGGAGTTTCTGGATGAGGCTTATTTTGCCCAGTCGCTTCCCAGCGCCTTTTTACAAATCCGGGAGGCGTATTTACAAACCTGTGAAGAAATCGTACAAAAAGGACGCTCTGCTGTGCAATGGGGGCACAATATATGCCGTTTCATCGATAACAATTACTTCGATGCCAACCTAAACCTCAATTCCATTGCCTCCCATTTTCAGATAACGCCCTCTTATCTTTCCAAAAAGTTCCGCGAGCAGTACCAGACCGGCGTGGTGGATTATCTTTATGAAATCCGCATCGCCAACTCCCTGCCGCTCCTTAAAAAAACCGATGTAAAGATCGCGGATATCGCCCGGATGACCGGGTTTGTGGACAGCAACGCCTTTATCCGCATTTTCAAAAAGTTAAAAGGCGTCACCCCGGGCAGATTCCGCGACCAGGATTAATAAAAGACGTGGTTACCGATCACCTGTCCCGGCCTGCCGTTCACACGCCTAAAATATAGTTTATCCTCCACCGGCTTTACCCCCGCCAGCGCTTCCCATGCCGCCTGATAGCAGGAGACGTCCGCGCTGTCATTTTGCAGCGCCCGCTGCATACTGCCGTTTCGCACCGGTGAAAACTGTCCCCTGTCGTAAATCACATCCCGGATGGTATTGGGATATTCTCCGTGGTTTACGCGATTCATGACTACGCTTCCCACGGCGACTTTTCCCACATAGGGCTCCCCGCCCGCTTCACAATAAATGATACTGGCTAAAAGTTCCACCTCCTCCGGCGAAACCGCCGCTGCCTGCTGTACCTGCAGCGCTGTACTTTCCTGGTCTTCCTGCACCAAATTTCCTTGTATATTTTCCACGCTCACTGCGTCCTGTATCTCTTCCGTAATTTCCGCGATCACTTTTTGGTTCGCTTCCTGCGCTTCCTCACAGGAAATCTCCGTTTCAATCAAATTGCCCTGGGGCACCCAGCCGATAATCTCACCGGCCTGAATCCGGAACCATCCGTCCGCCTGTTCCAAAATCGCCACATGTCCTTCGTCTACTACCTGGCCAAGCACTGCAGAAGCGTCGCTTGCCTCCGCATGAATGTCCAATAAAACTGTCGTATCCACTACTCCGATCCCACTTGCCATAACGGTTGCCGCCTGTGTGTTTCCCATCAGGGTCACTGCCGCCGCAATTCCTGCGGCACGGCTGAACAACTTTCTGTTCTTTGTTTCCATTGTTACCTCCGCTTTACATTTTCCATATCGACATTCTTTGCCGATATGTTACGTAATATTCATATTTATTACAAAACTATTAACAAATATTACGAGCGTATTATAACAATATCTCCCTGCCTTGTCAAGCATCAAAAAACTACATCACGGAAATTGAGGCGGCCGACAGGGGGCGCATGGCAAAACCGTCCTATTTAGCAGGCCATTACCCTACACTGTTTTTTGTAGAATGCAAAGCCATATTTTAAGAAGGTATGATAGCCCTCCAGTTTCAATTCCACATCGTACTGCCGAGCGTCAATCTGCTCCAGCGCCTTTTTCGCGCTCCCGCCAAGCCCGGCAAAAGTATCGGCCACCTTCACCTCTATAATAACTGCAATTCCTTCATAAACCGGGGACAACAGCAGGATATCGCTCCTGCCAAGGCCGCTTTCCCGGTTTGGTTTTACAATATAGCCATCCATGCATTTCAAAAGCCCTGCCGTATATGCATGGTAATAATCCTCCCGGTAGTCATAAAAACTGATTGTCTCCATCAAGTTCAGGGACATTTCCCGTTCCACAACCGCAGTATTTTTATCCAAAAGCGCCTGGTAAAATTCTGAAAAATCTTTTTGGCGGATACGCTGCTGCGTCCATTCCATTACCGTATTCCTGTAAATATAGCGCACCTCTGCATTTGGAATCGCCATCGTAACATATGCGGTATCCAATTCGAAGCGAACCTTCCTCTTTTTTAAATATCCCGTAAAGAAAAGAACATTCCAAAGATTGTCCTGAGATTGATAAATATCATAATAGGTAACATCTTCATGAATCGGTTTTTCAATTGTACCGCCCGCCAGCAAATTTTCCAACTCCTGACGGACCGTACTGTCCGCGCGCTCCACCAGATTTTTTACAATATCGTTGGATGAAGTATTCGCCCAATATGCCTTTGGCCAATTCTCGCCCTTTCCTAACGCCCCCTTCACATAATTCATCACACTCCAGGGATTATAAACCTCTGTATCACCAAACAGATAACCGTCATACCACTCTCGGATTTCATCCCGCTTTTTGGTAATTCCAAAATCCTGCAATATGGTCTCCACCTCCGGTATTGTAAAACCGAAATATTCCGCATAATTTTCATTTAAAATGGAAATCACATCAAGGTTATTGAGTCCGGTAAAAATACTCTCTTTTGAAATCCTCAAGCATCCCGTAATCACGGCAAACTCCAAATTTTCATTGGATTTTAGCACCGATTCAAACAGAGACCGGATGAAATCCGCCATCGGCCCGTAAAAACCACGCAGCCATGCATTTTCCAGCGGAACGTCGTATTCATCCAAAAGCACAATCACCCTCTTACCCGTGCATCTTCGCAGCATCCTCGTCAAAAACTCCAACGCCGTCAAATATTCCGGTTCACCTGCCCTTTTTTCCACAAAACGAAGGTATTGTTCTTTTTGCGCATCCGTCAGGTCGTTTGCCTGCAGAATATACTGATGGCGTTCAAATTCTTTTGCTATCTCATTTTGTATACAATGATATGCCAGATCATAGCGGGCCTGCCTCGCGGATTTCAGGGACATAAACACTACCGGATACTGCCCCATATATGCCAAATGGGCCTCCTTTGCATCCATGATTTTGAGTCCTGTAAAAAGTCCCCGGTTGTCCTGCAATTCCCCGTTTAAAAAAATCTCCCTTTCAAAATAGTACCGCAGCATGCTAAGCGCCAACGTTTTTCCAAAGCGGCGGGGTCTCGTAAACACGTTGACTTTTCCACGGTTGTCCAGAAGTTCGCTGATAAAACCGGTTTTATCCACATAATAGCAACCGCTTTCTATAACCTCCTTAAAATCATCCATACCAATCGGCAACCTTTTCACGATCCTCCCCCGCTTTCTGCCCCTGACTACAGGCTTCTTGATTTTTCAATGGCTGCAATGACCGCATCCATCACAGCCCCCCGGAAATTTCTTTCTTCCAGCACCCGCACCGCCTGTATGGTGGAGCCCCCCGGGGAACAGACCATATCCTTTAACTCGCCGGGATGCTTTCCTGTCTCCAAATAAAGCTTCGCGCTTCCCAAAACCGCCTGTGCCGCAAATTCGTAGGCCTGTCTTCTCGGCATTCCCTCCGCCACCGCGCCGTCCGCCATGGCCTCCAGAAGCATAAATACCCAGGCGGGTGCGCAGCCGCTCACCCCCGGCGCCACATCCATCAGCCCTTCGGGCACCTCAAAGGCTTTCCCGAAGCTGCCCATCATTTCCATCACCGCCGCTTTCTGCTCTGCCAAAGCGCCCTCTGCAAAACAGACGGCCGTACAGCCCTCCCCCACCAGGGCCGGTGTATTGGGCATGGCGCGCACCAGACAGGGCAGCGTTTTGCTGCCTTTATCCGTTTTGGCCCCAAGCCGTTTGGCAAGCCACGCAAGCGTTTTCCCCGGCGCGATGCTTACCACCGTTTTTCCGGTAAGATCCACATCCCCCATTTGCGCAATCGCTTCCTCCAAAAACTGCGGCTTTACGGCAAGCACCAAAATTTGGGCCTCCCGTGCCGTTTCCCCATTGCCCTCGGTGACGCGGATGCCGTATGCTTTTTGAATCCGGTGTTTCGTTTCCTTCGTTTTTGCGGAACCGGCAACCTCCTCCGGCCTGGCAATCCCGTTTTTGAGAATCCCTGCAATCATGGCCTGCGCCATATTCCCCAGTCCGATAAATCCGATTTTCATTAAAGTTCCCCCCTTTCCTGCCTGCGCTGCCTGAAAGCCTCATACAGCATAACCGCCGCCGACACCGCTGCGTTTAAGGATTCCACTTCCCCTTCCATGGGAATCCTCACGGTCTGGTCCGCTGCCCTGGCCGTCTCTTCCAAAAGGCCGTTTCCTTCGTTTCCCACCAGAAAAGCCGTACCGCCCGTATAGGAAGCCTGTGTATAATATTGTTTTCCCCCCAGATGGGCCGCATACACCTGCACCCCGCCACACCGCAGGGCCGCAACCGTCTCCTGCAAATCCTGCGCATAATAAAAAGGCATCCGAAAGATGCTTCCCATGGTGGAGCGGATTACTTTCGGATTATAGACATCGACCGTGTCCCGGCTCATTATGATACCGTCCGCCCCCGCCGCTTCCGCAGTACGGAACATCGTTCCCAAATTGCCGGGATCCTGTATGTTTTCCAGCAGCAAAAGCAGGGGATTTTCCTTTTGCAAAAGCTGCCCCGGTTCATAATGCAATTGTTCCATCACACACAGGATCCCCTGTGGCGTTGCGGTGTCCGAAATTTTCTTAAAAAGGGAATCTTCCACCACCTCATACGTAACCGCCGCCAGCTTTTCGGGGCATAAATCCCGTCCCAAAAAAGACTCCGAAACATACACCTCCCGGATTTTGGTAAGGGGAGCCTCCAGAAACATCCGGACGCCCTCCGTCACAAAAACATTTTCCTGCCTGCGTATTTTTGCTTTTTGATTCAACTGTATCAGCCGCTTGATCCGGCTGTTGGTCGCCGCTGTAATCATCCTTCCTCCGTTTTGTGGCGCAGTCCGTCAAACGTTACACCCGCTGCGCGGTCCGTACACGCACCATGGGCAGGGCCCATGTGCGCATGCATGGGGGTTACTGTATGGTGCCTGCCGTTTTTTTGGCTCTCTTTTTGCGACCCGCTTGATCCGGTGCTTTTTCCCCCACATGCTTTAACAGCTTTGTGATTGCGTCCCTGGCAGCCAACACGATCAGGTGCTCCTCCCCGTCGATGCAGTAATCCACAGAGGGCATGATTCTGGTCTTATCCCCCGGATCCCGAACCCCCAGTACCATAACATGATGGCGGTGGGCAATGTCCGCCTCCCGGATGGTTTTCCCAATCCACTCGCCCATGGGCGGAATCTCATAAATCGCGGAATCATCGTCCAGTTCAATATAGTCAAAAATATTGTCCATACTGTAACGCTCCGCACATTTCTCCGCAATATCCTTTTCCGGATAGATCACCTCGTCAGCCCCGTTGCGCAGCAAAAATTTTGCCTGAATATCCCTGGTGGCCTTGCTCACCACATGTCTGCCGCCCATCTCCTTGACAAGGCTGGTGATTTCCAGACTGCTCTGGAAATTCGTGCCGATACAGACAAAAATCAGGTCAAAATTTGCCACACCCAAACTGCGCAGCACCTCCGGGTTCGTACAGTCCCCTATTTTGGAATTGGTGGCATAAGGAACCAAATCCTCCATTTTGCGCTCGTCCACATCAATAATCATTACATCGTTTCCAAGTTCCAGCATATTGCGTGTCAGGTGATGCCCAAACCTTCCAAGCCCAATGATCAAAACCGATTTCAAAATTCTCTCCCATCCGCCCTAGCGGGCCGCTTTCTCCTATTTTTGCGGGTTCTAATGTCATGATCTGTTTGCCCTGTTATCCGTTCCTTCCCATTTCCAAAGATTATCCCACGACAATCTTCTCCACCGGCTGCTGCACCGGGGGCACAATCCTGCGCTGTGCAAAGACAAGGGCAAATGTCAGACTACCCAGCCTTCCAAAATACATCAAAAGAATCAGCAAAACCTTCGAGACGGGAAGCAGCTGTCTGGTAATCCCCACGGACAGTCCCACCGTCCCCATCGCGGAAAAGGTTTCCATCAATACGTCCGTAAAGGAGAAGGGCTGCACCGCCAAAATCACCATGGAAACGGCCAGAATGAGAAAGCCGTTATACATCACAATGGCGCTGGCCCGGCGGACCGTATCTTCCTCCAGCCTTCTCCCAAAAATATGGACCCCCTGGGTCCGGCCGATGGTGGCCGCTGCCGTCAACACCATGACCACTGCCGTCGTCACCTTGATGCCGCCCGCCGTGGAGCCGGAGCCGCCGCCGATGAACATCAAAAGCATCGTCAACAGCTTTGACGCATTGCCCATACCGGCAAGGTCCGTGGTGTTAAATCCCGCCGTTCTGGGCGACACGGAACAAAACAGGGCGCCCAGCACCTTTTCCTTCCCGCTCATCCCGGCAAACAGGCCGTCGTTTTCAAACAGGAAAAACAGGACCGCGCCGCCCACCACCAAAACAGCGGTAGCCCACAGCATAATTTTGGTATGCAGAAGGTATCTCTTATAATGGAATTTATTCCGGTAAAAATCGTCCCACACCAAAAATCCGATTCCACTGACCAAAATCAGGCCCATAATGGTCAAATTCACCAACACATCCCCCTCGTAAGCCACAAGGGAACTGTATTCCTCCCGGATTCCCATCAGGTCAAACCCCGCATTGCAAAATGCGGATACCGAATGAAAAAAACCGAAATAAATCCCCCTTGCCCATCCGAATTCCGGCACAAACCGCACCGCCAAAAGAAGCGCCCCGGCCAACTCAAACAGCAGCGTTCCCTGCACAATTCTCTTGACAATCCGCACGACGCCCGCAATCTCTATGGTGCTGATGCTCTCATGGATGGCCGTCCGTTCCTTTAAACCGATCTTTTTTTTCAGCAGGACGGACAGATAAGCCCCGATTGTAATAAAACCAAGCCCGCCGATCTGGATGAGGAGCAAAATCACTACCTGGCCGAACAGGCTCCAATGCCGGTAGGTGTCCTTTACCACAAGCCCCGTAACACAGGTAGCGCTGGTGGCCGTAAACAGGCAGTCCAAAAAGGAAGTCCACTCCCTGTTCCGGGAAGAAACCGGCAGCGCCAGCAAAAGTGTACCCGCCAAAATAATCAGCGCAAATCCCACCGCAAGCATACTGGTAGGACTTTTTTTGCCTCTGTTTTTTCTCAATGCAACCTCCCCGTTTTCCATCATTTTTTTCCAAAACAGAAAGCCCGCCTTGCGGGCTTTTGTCTTTATGGAAACCATCCTCTTGCTTCCTTTACCGGCCTTACGTCGCCAGCATCCTGCTGACATCATACTCGTAATCCGAAAGGTTTTTCTGCATGGCCAGCGCTTCTTCGATATCAAAATCCACAAACTCCCCGTGCTTATACGCCACCACCCGGTTCGTATGGCCCGCACAGAGAATATCCGCCGCATACGCGCCCATGATGGAAGCGTAATACCGGTCCTTACAGGTGGGATTGCCGCCCCGCTGCATGTATCCTAAAATAGTGGCACGGGTTTCAATACCGGTGGCCGCCTCAATCCGCTTCGCCATCGAAGTGGAATGCCCGATACCCTCTGCGTTGATAATCAGGTGGTGGGTTTTCCCGCGTTTGCGGTTACTGATAATATTATTGATAATGGCCTGTTCGTTGTAATCATATTTCTCCGGAAGCAGGATGTCCTCCGCACCCGTGGCCACGCCGCACCAAAGGGCAATATAACCCGCATTGCGCCCCATGACCTCAATAATGCTGCAGCGCTCATGGGAGGAGGAGGTGTCGCGCACCTTATCAATCGCCTCCATCGCGGTATTGACTGCCGTGTCAAAACCGATGGTGTAGTCCGTACACGCGATGTCCAAATCAATGGTTCCCGGTATGCCCACCGTGTTGATCCCGTGCCGGGACATGGCCTGCGCCCCCTTGTAGGAGCCGTCGCCCCCGATGACCACCAGACCGTCGATCCCGTGCTTTTTACAGATATCGGCGCCCTTTTGCTGTCCGGCCTCCGTGGTAAACTCCGTGCATCTGGCCGTTCCCAAAATCGTACCGCCGTGCTGGATGGTATCGGACACACTGCGCGCATTCATATCCACAATCTCCTCATTGAGCAGACCCTGGTATCCCTTCTTGATTCCTTTTACCTTTACGCCGTTGGTGAGGGACTTCCTGACTACCGCCCGAATCGCGGCATTCATGCCCGGCGCGTCGCCGCCGCTGGTCAAAACCCCTATTGTCTTTATGCTCTTTGCCATGCTGCCACCCTTTTCCCTTTCCCCAAAGTTCAAAATCCGCCTATATTTTAATCCATTTTCTGCCTGTTTTCAATATGGTCAGGTTAATTTTATATTACTTTCCCCAAAAAGATTCCCCAGCAGTTCCACCAGTTCCTTCCCCGCCGTCACATTGCGGTTCGGCGGAAGCTGCTTTTTCATACGCATATCTTCTATATATATGATGAGGTTATCGCGCCCGTCAAAATCCGCGACCGCCTCATACAGCTTCTTTTCCGCATCCGTCCAGGCCTGCATGGTGGGAAACTTAATCCAGAGCTTTTTGGGAATCTCTTCAAAGGTCTGTACCGACTCGCAGATCAGCTTTCCGTCCCGGTCCTCCCCGGCGTCCACCCGTCCTTTTACAAAAACCTTACTTTCTTCCATGAGTTTGCCGCCGTAGAGTTCGTAAACCTTGGGGAACACGACTACCTCTATGGAACCCACGAGATCCTCCACCTGCAAAAAGGCCATTACCTTATCGTTTTTGGTATACTTGATTTTGCGCTCCGCAATCATCCCTCCCACGGTGGCCCTTGCGCCGTCCGGGATATGGATCGCGCCGGTTTCCTCATCCAGCGCAAAATCCGCCGTGGTATTGGTGATATTTTTGCGCCAAAGCTGCTCATATTCCTCCAGCGGATGTCCGCTGATATAGATGCCCAGCACCTCTTTTTCAAAATTGAGCAAAATTTCCTTGGGATATTCCCCTACGTCGGGAAGACGGATCTGGTAATCGGCCTTCTCCTCCTCACTGACCAAGTCGAACAGGGAAAGCTGCCCCGCCAGATTGTTTTTTTTGCTCTGCTGCTGTTGATCCATCAGCTGCGCAAAAGTGCTCATAAACTGCTTGCGCGTCCCCTTGAGGCCGTCCAGCGCGCCCGCCTTGATAAAATTCTCCACATTTCTTTTATTGATTTCCGTATCCGCCATCCGGGTAATGAAATCCGAGATATCCGCAAAGCTCCCCCGCACGCTGCGTTCCTTTGTCAGTGCCTCTACCACCGGGTGTCCCACCCCCTTGATGGCCGTCAGGGCATAACGGATGGATTTGCCCGAGACGGAAAAGCCCGCCTCCCCCTCGTTGACATCGGGGGGCAGAATGGCGATGCCCATCTGGCGGCAGGTCAAAATATATTCCGCCACCTTACCGGGATTGTCGATCACCGAAGTCATCAGCGCCGCCATAAATTCCACCGGATAATAATATTTGAGCCACGCCGTCTGGATGGCCACCACCGCATAACAGGCCGCATGGGACTTATTGAAGGCATATTTGGCAAAATCCATCATCTCCGCGTAAATACGCAGCCCCACCTGTTCCGGAATGCCGTTGCCCACACAGCCGGGCACTCCCTCCGCTGCGTTGCCGTACACAAAGTTTTCCCGCTCCTTCTCCATGACGGACTGTTTTTTCTTGCTCATGGCCCGGCGCACCAGGTCGCTGCGTCCCATCGTATAGCCGCCCAACTCCCTCACAATCTGCATGACCTGCTCCTGGTACACGATACAGCCGTAAGTGGGCGCAAGAATCGGCTCCAGCTGGGGGCAGGAATAGGTGATGGCCTCGTGGTTATTTTTCCCCTTGATATATTTGGGGATAAAATCCATCGGCCCCGGGCGGTAGAGGGAAATACCTGCAATGATATCCTCCAGGTTTTGCGGCCGCAGTTCCTTCATAAAGCTTTTCATCCCACCGCTTTCCAGCTGGAACACGCCGTCCGTTTTTCCGGTGCACAAAGAATCCATCACTTTTTTATCGTTGAAATCAATTGCATCAATGTCCACCTGCACACCGGTGTCCCTTGCGATCAGCTTCACCGCATTGTCGATCACCGTCAGGGTGCGCAGCCCCAAAAAGTCCATCTTCAAAAGCCCCAGTTCCTCCAGCGTGGTCATGGTAAACTGGGTGGTCACGGAACCGTCCGAGCCCCGGGAGAGGGGCACAAAATTGTCCGCCTCCTCCGGGCAGATGACCACGCCCGCCGCATGCATGGACGTATGGCGGGGCAGTCCCTCCAGCCTTTTGCTCATATCAATCAATTCGTGTACCCGCTCGTCCCCCTCATAGGTTTTGCGCAGTTCCGGATTGATTTCCAGTGCCCGGTCCAAGGTAATGTTCAACTCGTTCGGCACCATCTTGGCAATGGAATCC